>SKZO01000378.1 GCA_007127335.1 Spirochaetales bacterium
TGATCGGCGCAAGCCGATGGTGGCTGATCGGCGCAAGCCGATGGTGGCTGATCGGCGCAAGCCGATGGTGGCTGATCGGCGCAAGCCGATGGTGGCTGATCGGCGCAAGCCGATGGTGGCTTGACTCGCGGCGGTCGCTGTAGTACGTTTCCGGTCCATACAGGGGAGATTCCCGAGCGGTCAAAGGGGGCAGACTGTAAATCTGTTGGCTCAGCCTTCGAAGGTTCGAATCCTTCTCTCCCCATCTTCCAAACCAGTCATCGACGCTAGACGACGTGAGCATGAATGAACCGCGACGTCAGCCGTTCTACCAGAACGGGCTCAGATTCTCCTGTACACGCTGTTCGCTCTGCTGTCGTTTCGACAGCGGCTACGTGTGGCTCTCTCGCGCAGATCTCTCCCGCCTCGCCTCAGGGCTCAACATCAGCATCAAGGAAACGATATCCCGATATTGTCGTACGGTAGACATCGGTGGCTTCAGGCAGCTCTCCCTGCGAGAACAGGACAACAAGGACTGCATCTTCTGGCTCGACGGAGCCTGCTCGGTCTACGGAAGTCGACCGTTGCAGTGCGAAAGCTACCCCTTCTGGGCCCATCAACTGGCCGACCGGGAGGCGTGGGCCGAAACTGCCGATACGTGCCCCGGAATCGACCTTGGCAAGCTCCATGGTGTCCGGGAGATCGAATCGATCATGGAAAATCGAAGAGTCGAACCGCCCCTCAATGCCGATAGTGTAGAACGATGAAGGTGCGATTCTGGGGCGTGCGAGGATCCATACCGTCTCCCATCACCCCCGATGAAATCCGTCGCAAGATTGCGAGCGTCGTGCAGCGCGTGCGACCCGAGGACCTTGAGAGCCCTACCAACAGAGAACGGTTTCTCGCAAGCCTTCCTCCGTGGCTGTTTGGAACGTATGGCGGCAATTCCGCGTGTATCGAGGCGCGTCTGGACGACAACAGCTGCATCATCCTCGACGCCGGATCGGGCATCAGAGAGCTCGCCGCCGCAGTCGCGAGAGAGACGCGCCCGGTCACCGAGTTCCACGTCTTTGTTACTCACTTTCACTACGACCATCTGCAGGGCCTGCCCTTCTTCACTCCCGGGTACAATCCGTCGACCCGCATCACCTTCTACAGCCCGATCGAGGGGTTCGACCAGATCATTCTCGATCACATGAAACCACCGTACTTCCCCGTGACGATGCGGGACACGATGGGAAGCAGCTGCCGGTTCGTCCTGCTTGAGAACGAACCGGTACGGATCGGATCCGGAGTCGTCAGCTGGCGCCGGCACAAGCATCCCGGTGGCGCCGTCGCCTACAGAGTTTCCGAAGGAGACAGGGCGTTCATTTTCAGTACGGATACCGAGCTCGAAGAATCCGATTTCCAGAAGACGGAGGAGAACAGTGCCTTCTTCGGTGGCGTGGAGCTGATCATACTCGATGCGCAGTATACGCTCGGCGAAGCCATCGACAAGTATGACTGGGGACACAGTTCGTTCAGTCTGGGTGTCGACTTCGTGACCGCCTGGAATATCGATCGCATGTACATGTACCACCACGATCCGCTGTACGACGACCGACGGCTGTACAAGAACCTTCAATCCGCCCGTTGGTATGCCCGGAACCTCGGGAACACCGAACTGGAAGTGTACCTGTCGGAAGAGGGTCTCGAGGTTGAACTGTGAACAGAGTGCACGAGATCGTTCTCTCACATGCGGAACTCGTGTCGCTCTATCTTGCGCTGACGAAGCTCGAGCCGGACCTCGACGAGACCCAGAAGCAGGTCCTCGAACGCCTTGCCGCAACACTGTACACCGAGCTCTCGGTCTCCGAAATGGAGGAAATAGACAAATATTACCGCGAACTGGGGCCTCTCCGCTGACCCGGAAAAAGGCCGTGCTGATCCCGTTTCGATTCACTACATTGAAGAGAGTACGCGATGCGAATTCCCGATCATGTCATCGACGAGATTGCGCGTCGGATAGATATCGTCGAGCTCATCGGCGGCTATGTCCGCCTTGAGCAGAAGGGCGCGAGGTTTGTCGGTCTCTGTCCCTTTCACGGCGAGAAGACTCCGTCATTCAGTGTCGACCGCGAGGTTGGCGCGTACTACTGCTTCGGGTGCCAGCGCGGCGGAGGCGTCTTCAAGTTCCTGATGGAAATCGACGGGATGACCTTTCCGGAAGCGGTTCGGCGACTCGGGGAGCAGGTCGGAGTCGCGGTCGATGAGGCCGAGGAGGATCCCGGGGCGCGACGTCGCCGAGCACTCGGTGAGCTGTACAACCGCGTCAGTGGCACCTTCACGCATCTGCTCACCACATCCGCCGGCGAACACGCACTCACCGTGCTTCGCAACCGGGCGCTCTCCACGGAGCTGATAGAACGGTTCGGCCTCGGCTACGCTCCCGGAGATCCGTACTGGCTTCACCGGTTCCTGGTCTCGAAGGGCTACTCTCCCGGTTTCCTCCGAGACTCCGGGCTGTTCACGCGCGCGAACCCCGAACGAGCACTCTTCGCTGACCGCATCATGTTTCCCATCCGAACGCCGCGCGCAGACGTCGTGGCGTTCGGCGGTCGACTCGTATCGGGAGACGGTCCGAAGTACCTCAATACACCGGAAACAACCATATTCAGAAAGCGCGAACACTTGTTCGGAGTCGATCTGGCGCTCCAGGCGATCCGCGGCGGTCGGAGTGTCGTCCTCTGCGAAGGATACATGGACGTCCTGGCTCTCCACCAGTCGGGTATTGCCACGGCAGTGGCACCGCTCGGGACTGCGTTCACGGCCGAGCAAGCGGCCTTCCTGTCCCGGTACGTCGACACCGCCAACATGCTCTTCGACGCGGACCAGGCCGGAGTGCTCGCCACTCGACGCGCAGCAGAGTTCCTTGCACCTCATGGAGTTACGATGTCGGTCACGGTGCTTCCCCCGGGATCCGACCCCGCGGATATGCTACAGGATAGGGGTAGTCAGGCCGTACGGAATGCAGTATCTTCACCGCTAACGGTCTTGGAGTTCCTTGTGCGCCAGAGCCTTCAGGAGCATGCCGCATCGTCGCACGGTCGTGCGTCTGCGCCGGAGACGAAGGATGCCGTGCTGCGCGGGGTCTACCCGTTGGTTTCGCGCATGAGCTCCCAGGTTCAACGCGAGGAGAGTCTGCGTCTGATTGCGGATCTAGTCGGGACGGACGTCGACGCCGTTCGGCGGGACTTCAGGAGCATTACTCGTCCGTCGGCGAGGCGGGGGGCTCGGAACGGCGAGAGCGCCCGTACCGTGCCCGTCCGCCAGGGGGACAGAGCGTCGACGGACGGGGGAAAGGACACCGCACTATCCCACGACCTCTTTCTGATGCTCGCGACCGTACGCAATCGGGAGCGCTTTTCGTATGTTCGGCGCTTCGTCCAACCCGACGACCTGGAGGATGAGAGGGCCAGGGAAATCTACCTCGCACTCGAGGAGGCGTTTCGCAGAGAGGAGCACTCTCTCGAATCGCTGCTTGAGCGGATTGACGATCCGCTGATTTCGGACCTGGTACGCAGACGAATCGCCTCGGAAGAGTTTGCCCAGCATCAGGAACAGGCGATACGCGATGCGGTCACGGCGATTCGCAGGCGGGTGCTCCTCCGTCTACGACGCGCGGTAGAGACGTCGTTGCGCCAGGCGGCAGCATCGGAGCGTGATTCGGCACCGGACTACCGCGATCTCCTGTCGGAGAAGATGCATCTGGACCGCGAATTAGAAAAGCTGAAGGGTGAGGGCTGATGACGGAACTGCAGAACGATCCAGCGATGCTCAAGCTCATCGACTACGCGAAGGGCAAGGAACGAGTCAGCTACGAGGAGGTGCACGATTTCCTGCCCGAGTCCGTCGTGAACACGGACAAGATTGACGACGTCATTGCGATTCTCGCGACGCATAACGTGCGCCTCGAAGACGCGAGCGACGACGAAGACGACGCTGAAGAACCGTCGGACAACGGAGATCGCCAGACGCGAAACGATACGCACAAGCGTGTGGTGCTTGGGGAGAAAGACAGTGCGATCGACGATCCGATTCGCCTCTATCTCCGGGAGATCGGCAAGGAAAACCTGCTGACGGCCGAACAGGAAGTTGAGCTGTCCAAGAAGATGGAGGACGGCGAGAACATTATCAAGGACGTCATCAAGGGTTCAGGGGTGCTCATTCCCGAGTTCTACCAGCTCGCCCAGAGAACCTTTTCCAAGCGCGACCCCCGGGACATGAACCTGAGCAAGAAGGAGATCTCCGAGTTTCTCGCGGAACGACGTCGACTCGGCCAGTACTACCGTGAGTCGCTCCGGGAAGTCCTGCCGGATCTGCGGGCCTATATGGAGGACAAACAGACCGTCCTTGATCGTGGCGGTCTACTTCTCGAGGAAGACTCGCTCCGCAGGAAAAGACAGCGACTGATGGACAAACTCGGGAACATGGAGATCCATCAGGAGGAGATACTGTACTTCTCCGAGAAGTTCACCTCCGTCGCGAGAAAGATCCGGCGTCTGCGCGACGAGCAGATGCGAGTGGAGAAACGACTGCGCGTCAAGAACACCCGTGAGTTGCGGGGGCTCGGGCGCGGTCTGGCGAGCTCACCCGAACGAAAGAAGATCGAAGAGAAGCTCGGGATGAGCGCGGACGTGATCAAGGACAGAATCCGGCAGGTTCAGCTCACGGAGAAAAAGCTCGGGGCGCTCGAGGTCGAGTTCGAGAACTCGATCGACGAGATACTCGACATGGCCAACCAGATCGTACGCGGGCGCACGATGATGCAGAACGCGAAAGACCGACTCATCAAGGCCAACCTTCGCCTCGTCGTGAGTATCGCAAAGAAGTACACCAATCGCGGACTGCACTTCTTCGACCTCGTCCAGGAAGGGAACATCGGGCTCATCAAGGCCGTCGAGAAGTTCGAGTATCGAAAAGGGTACAAGTTCTCAACGTATGCCACCTGGTGGATCCGGCAGGCGATCACCCGCAGCATTTCCGATCAGGCGCGCACCATCCGGGTTCCGGTTCATATGATCGAGCAGATCAACAAGGTGGTGCGCGAGAGCCGACAGCTCATGCAGATGCTCGGACGCGAACCGACGGACGAGGAAATCGCCGATCGGCTGGGTTGGTCGGTCATCCGCGTCAAGAGTGTCAAGAACGTCGCGCGGGAGCCCATTTCCCTGGAAACACCTATTGGAGAGGAAGAAGACTCGCTCCTTGGCGATTTCATCGAGGACAAGGACATAGAGAACCCCGCGCATCAGACCGCATTCACCCTGCTTCAGGAACAGCTGCGACAGGTCCTCTCCACGCTGCCGGATCGCGAACAGGAGGTGCTGAAGATGCGCTTCGGCCTCGAAGACGGCTATTCGCTGACACTCGAAGAGGTTGGCCTGTACTTCAACGTAACTCGCGAAAGAATACGCCAGATCGAGGCGAAAGCGCTGCGACGGCTGCGTCATCCCAAACGCAGCCGCAGGCTCAAGGACTACCTCGATCATTAGCCCGGTCTGCGGCGGACGAAAAACACCGGTGAACGAAGGAAGGAACCATGAACGAAGACACGATCGAGAAGCTCAAGGCGCTGCAGGACATCCTCAGCCGGAAGTTCAACATCGAGCGAGAGATCGCCGAGCTTCCACGCGCACTGTCGACCAAGACGGAGCTCGTGAACCGACTCAAGAAGAGTTACATAGAGAAGAATACGCAATTCGACGAGACGAAGAAGCGAATGCTCGAGTTGCGGCGCCAGATGAGCGAGGCTGAGGCAGAGCGCGAGAAGTACGAACAGCAGATGGACCTCATCAAGACCCAGCGGGAGTACGAGGCTCTCGACAAGGAAATCCGCGACGCCTCTGAACGCGAGCAGTACTTCCGCAAGGAGCTTCAGCGGGAGGAGAAATCCCTCGAAGAGATGGAGGATGCCCTGAAGCGAGAGGAAGGGCTGATTGAAGAGCAGGAAAAGGAACTCGAAGACGAACAGGACAAGATCAAATCGGAAACCCTGAACCGACGAGAACAGATGAAAGCGCTCGAGCAGGAAGAGGAGGGGCTCATCCCCGGACTCGATGAGGAGCTGCTCTTCAAGTTCGAACGGATCATCCGGAGCAAGGAGGGGCAGGGCATCGTCCCCCTGCGCCGTAGCGTCTGCACGGGCTGCCAGATGATCCTCCCGGTTCAGTTCGTCAACGACGTGCGTCGTGGCGAAGAGATCCTCTTCTGTCCGTACTGCAGCAAGATCGTGTTCTACGTAGGAGATGATGACGACGCGGACGGCTCGTTCCTCGAAGACGACGCCGAGGCCCTTGCAGACCTCGTCGACGACGACTTCGACCTGGACGACGACGAAGAGGACGACCTCGACGCGAGCGACGAGTTGTTCGAGGAGGAAGACGAAGAGGAAGACTCCGATGCGGAGGAGGCCGAAGACGAGGACGATGAGGACGAAGACGACGATGAGGACGAAGACGATGTCGAGGAGGCGGGAGCTGAGGTCGACGATGCAGAGGACTCCGAAGAGCTGGAAGAAGACGAAGATGAGGACGAGGACGAGTCGGTAGAGGACGAAGACGAGGAAGAGTCCGACGAAGAGCTCGAAGACGAAGAGGAGTGAGCACAGGAATCATCGCTGCCGGAAAGGGGCGGTGGGGAGGGCAGATCGGGACGTCGCGGCTCGCCTTTCGAGGCGGCCGAGGAAAGTCCGGGCTCCGAAGAGCACGGTACCGGGTAACACCCGGGGTCGAAGGGAGACCTTCGATACAGAAAGTGCGAAGAAAGTATACCGCCCGGAAAGGCTGTCTTTTCGGGTAAGGGTGAGAAGGTGGGGTAAGAGCCCACCGGTCGTCGGGCAACCGACGATGCGGGTAAACCTTGCCGGGAGCAAGACCAAGCAGTGAAGGGGTTGCTCGCCCGGCCGGTGCCTGCAAGGCGCCGGCGCTTCACGGGTAGGTCGCTTGAGCGGTCTGGTGACAGACCGGCGAGATTGATGGCGTCCGCAGTGCGGGGCTTCCTGCGGGAATCCCCCAGACTGTACAGAACCCGGCTTACAGATCTGTCCTCCCCAGCGCTGCCTTTCTCCGGGGCACCGTCACCGCCGGTCTTGCGGCCTCCGCCGGGAAACGGCGAGGGCATGAGAGGCATTCTTGACTTTCTCGTGCGTCTCGTGTCTAATCACGTCGTCAACCATGATCTACTCCCAGAAGCAGAAGACAGACGGAAGAAGGCGGGCGGTCGTACTCCGTCTCGTCGTGGTTGGCCTGGTACTGGCCGGTATGGCCGGCGGAACGATTCTGGTGCTCCATGCGCTCGACGTTGCGCCGGTGGGGCTTCGCCGACGGAACACCGAGCTCCTCCGACTCTGGAACGACGAACGTTACCAGGATGTGCTTCGCCTCGCCGAGTCCACCCTTGAGACCGACCCCTTCGATGCCGAGGCACTCACGTTCGGCGGCTTTGCCCATTTCTACGTCGGTCTGAACCTGGCCGAACGGGACGATCAACTCGAGCACCTGCGCAGCGCGATCATTCTTCTCCGACGAGCCCTGCATGTGCCGCATGCTCCACTGGCTGCGGAACGGGACTACGTCCTCGCAAAGGCCTATTTCCATCGTGGTGACGAGTACGTCGATCTGACAGTCTCGTACATGGAGCGTGCCCTCGAGCGGGGTTACGATGCTCCGGACAGCCGCACCTATCTCGCGCTCGCTCTCGCGATCCTCGGAGATCATGAGCAGAGCATCGTGTGGTTCGAAGAAGCACTGGTACATGCAGACCGTGCAGACCGGAACGCCATACGCATCAGAGCCGCGGACTCCTATGTTGAGCTCGAACGGTATGCGGAAGCCCGTGACACGCTGTTGGGAGCTATCGACGAACTGGAAGACGACTTTCTCGTCCTGATCGCGCGAAACAAGCTCGCCTCTGTCTACATTGCTGATGAACAATGGAGCGAGGCGGAAACGTTGCTCGACGAGACCATTGAGCGATTCCCGCGATCAGCCGATGCTTATTACTACCTGGGGATTGTCTACGAAGTGACCGACCGCGGAGTTCAGGCACGCAACCTGTGGCGCACCGCACGAGACATTGATCCCGATCACACTGAAGCACTCATGCGACTGGCAAACTGGGGGAGATAGATGGGGGCCAAGAACCTGTTCAACGCGTTTTCATCCGATATTGGAATCGATCTGGGAACCTGCAACACACTCGTGTATATCAGAGGAAAAGGCATCGTCGCCAATGAGCCTTCGGTTGTCGCCGTTGAGCGCGGCACCAAGAAAGTCGTCGCCGTAGGCGAAGAGGCACGACGCATGCTGTGGAAGACCCCGGGCGATATCATCGCGATCAGACCGCTGCGCGACGGGGTGATCGCAGACCTTGAGACGACCGAAAAGATGATCCGCTACTTCATTTCGAAGGTGCTGCAGCGCCGGTGGCTCGTCAAACCCCGGATGGTTATCGGAGTGCCGAGTTGCATAACGGAGGTCGAACGTCGGGCCGTGGAGGAGAGCGCGTACAAGGCCGGCGCACGCGAGGTCAAGGTCATCGACGAATCGCTCGCGGCTGCGATCGGAGCAAATATCCCGATCTTTGAGCCTGCTGGACACATGATCGTGGACATTGGAGGCGGCACCAGCGAGATCTCGGTCATCAGCCTTGGCGGCATGGTGGTGACGAACGCGATCCGGCTCGGGGGAGACGAGTTCGACGAGGCCATCATCAAACACGTACGCACCGTGCACAATCTCATCATCGGCGAACGTACGGCAGAGGAGCTCAAGACAACCATCGGGAACGCAAGCCCGGACAAGAAGATCGAAAAGATGGAAGTCAAGGGCACCGACGCGATCACCGGCCTGCCAAGGCGACTCGAGATCGACAGCGTCGAGGTTCGCGAAGCTCTGCAGGAGCCGATCAACGCGATCGTCGAAGAAATCAAACGCACTCTCGGACAGACCCCCCCGGAGCTTGCGGCAGATATCGTCGAACGCGGAATCGTGATGACCGGCGGCGGTAGCCTCCTCAAGGGGTTCGATACGCTGATCGCCAACGAGACAGGCGTACCGGCATTCAAGGCTGAGGACCCGCTGAACTGCGTAGCACTGGGTGCCGGCCGCTACTTCGACTACGAAGGCGGCATGCACAGAACGAACAAGAACGTGTATAACAGTCTGTAGTGCGCGTGCGTGAAACCGTCAGAAAACACCGCGACTCGCTCACGCTGACGATCCTCGTTCTCGCCTGCTTTGTGTCGCTGACCGTGTCTACGGACTCCATGCGGATGCGACCGGGGGAGGTCGGTCAGAGCGTCGTAGCGCTCTTTCAGCAGGCAACTTCCGCGATCGGCCGATTCTTCGCGGACACCGTGACCTCGATTCGAGAGCTGTCGGAGCTCAGACGCCAGTACGACGATCTGCTCACCCAGGTCCGCCGCTACGAGACGATTGCCGACGACATCACACAGCTTCAGGCTGAGAACGTGCGCCTCCGAGAGGCATTGGGCTTCGAAGCCGCGATCCCGCATGAGGCTCTCCCTGCGCGCGTCATCGCCAAAGAGCCGGGGACGTTTTTCGCCGGCATCACCATAAACAAGGGCCGCACGGCCGGCGTTCGTCGGGATATGCCCGTCATCGCGAACCAGGATGGCATCCGGGGTCTAGTCGGGCGTGTGAGCGAAGTGGGTCTCACGACCTCTGTCGTGATGCCGGTCTTCGACGGCAACTCGTTTGTGGCTGCCCGGTTGCTTCGGTCTCGTCACGAGGGCCTGGTTTCGGGGGCCGGCCTGACCGACGGGACCCTGACGATGCTCTACGTGGCCAGGTCTGCTCGAAGCGACATCGCCGTCGACGATGTCGTGATCACCTCCGGCATGCGCAGCATCTTCCCGGAAGGGATCCGCATAGGAACGGTAGAGTCGATTCAGGGGCGCTCGTACGAAACCTCGCTCACGATAGGAGTTCGGCCTGCGGTAGATTTCAGCCGTCTCGAGTACCTGTTCGTGCTTATGGAGGCAGATCAGTGACATCGACGATCCTGTACGGTGGCCTGCTGATCGGTGCTACCGCCGTGATTCAGAGCACGGTACTGCGATTCACGGAGATAGCAGGAGTTGCACCGGACCTCGTCCTGATCATCGTTGTCTTCATCGCGAACAAGAACGGGACCATGACGGGGCAGCTTGTCGGTTTCTTCGGTGGGATGGTCCTGGACCTGATGGGCCTCGCGCCGCTCGGGTTCCATGCCCTGATCTACACGCTCATTGGAGCCCTCGTCGGCCTCACTCGGGGGAAGATGTTCGTCGACCCGATCTTCCTCCCTGTCGTCCTCGCTCTCGCGGGCCAGGTGCTCAAATCGGTCTGTGCTCTCGTGATTTCCGCGGTGTTCGCACTTGAATCGGTACACAGTCACATCTTCTCTACGCGATTCCTCGTGGAGATCATCTATACCGGCCTGCTCGGACCCGTGGTATTCGCGCTTCTTGGCATGACACGCCGCCTGCAACCCGACAGGCGGCGGGGGGAGATCATCTGATGAACGGCGGTCGATCCCGCAGCAACTCCATCCCGCGCTTGCGTCTGATCGTAGTGGGATCCTTCATCGGCCTGGTGTTTCTCGTCTACGTCGGAACCCTGTTCTCGATGCAGATCGTGGACGGGTATATCTACGCGCTTCGCGCTGAACAGGTAACCCGACGCAGCACGTTAGTCAGCGCTCCACGAGGTAATATCTACGATCGCAACGTAACCACCCCCATCGCAACAAACCGGGAGTCATTCGCGGTAGACATCAACCCGGCAGAGATTCCCCGGTCACGAATCGACGAGGTCTTCGCCCACGTGGCACAGCTGCTCGCCATCCCCGCCGAGGAGATCCACCGCAGGATTCCTCCGAACCGTTACGGCGTATTCCAGCCGATCGAGATCAAGAGCGGTCTCTCGTTCGCCGCAATTCTACCCATCGCGGAACGCAAGGTCGACCTTCCCGGTGTCAGCTGGAGGATCAAGCCGGTTCGCCACTACGTGGACGGCGATTCGTTTGCGCACGTCCTTGGGTACGTCGGCGACATCACACCGGAGGAACTGCAGGTGCTCTTCAACAGGGGGTACACCGCAGATTCAGTCATCGGCAAGGCCGGCGTGGAGTTACGGTATGACGAGATCCTGCGGGGACGTCCGGGGCGCCAGTTCCGAACCGTCGACGCCCAGGGACGTAGAGTCGCCGAGGATGTCCAGAACTCCATTCCGCCGGAGCAGGGCAGCGATATCGTCCTGACCCTCGACCGGGAGATCCAGCTTCTCACGCAGAAGGCGCTCGGAGAACGGATCGGCGCTGCGCTCGTGCTCGATCCGGCGACCGGTGACATACTCTCAATGGTCTCGTACCCCGGTTACGACGCCAACCTCTTCTACGCGGAAGGAGGTCGTTCATACTTCGCCGACGTATCGCTCGACCCCCGCGGAAGCTTCATCAACCGAACGATCCAGGCTCAGGACAGCCCTGCAAGCACCTTCAAGGTGCTCGTCACGACCGCCGTCCTCGAGAACGACGCGTTCCCGGTCGACCAGACCGTGAACTGCCCCGGGTACTACGTCGTTGGAGATCGGGTGTTCCACTGCCACAAGCAGTACGGTCACGGCGATATCAGCCTGTTCGATGCGCTTGCCGAAAGCTGCAACGTCTATTTCTACACGATGGGGAATGAGTACCTGGGCATAGAGCCTCTCATCGACTACACGCGGGTCATGGGCTTCGGCGAGCGTACCGGGATCGACCTGCCGAACGAGCGACCGGGGCTTGTTCCGGGTCCCGAATGGAAGGAACGGGTCTTCGCAGACGCCTGGCGACCCGGCGACACCGTCAACCTGTCGATAGGGCAGGGGTTTCTCCAGGTCACCCCCCTGCAGCTCGCCGATATGGTCGCAGCGATCCTGAACCAGGGCGTCATCTACCGGCCGCGCATAGTCAAGGAGATTCGTGACCCTGTCACCGGAACCGTCATAGAAGCACGGGAGCCGGAGGTACTGCGAACAGTCGCGGTCAGCGGAGAGACGTTCGGCCTCGTCAAGGAGGCTATGGAGGGCGTCGTTCTCGACGGGACACCGCAGGTCGTCATGACCACGAATGCCCCGTCCGGCGGCAAGACGGGAACCTCTCAGACGGCAACCGCCGAGCGCCAACACTCGTGGTACATCGGGTTTGCGCCGCGCGGCCCGGCCTCAGACGACTACGTCGTCACCGTCGTCTGGGTCGACGCAGCGAATGAATGGGACTGGTGGGGTCCCTACGCGACGAATATCATCATCCACGGGATCTACAACGCACTCAGTTACGAAGAGACGATCGCGGATCTGCGTACCCGACGCAACCCGTGGCTCTGGTATGGACGAGGGATTCCCTGAGACATGCAGGAACGCTCCGTATTCGGTGTTGATCTTCTACTCGTACTCGCCGTGGTCACATTGATGACAATCGGCGTGCTCTTCATATACTCCAGCGGCGTGACCGCCGACGGGATGTCGTTCTCCCGCGAGTGGCTGCGGCAGCTCGTCTGGATCGGATTCGGGCTCATCGTGTTCGTAGCGGTCTCGTCGTTCGACTACACCCGGCTTCGTGAGTACGCACCGTATATCTTCATCGCAATCCTCCTCGTACTCGTCGGAACGCTGTTGTTCGGTCGAGTAGAGCGGGGCGCTCGGCGATGGCTTGGCATCGGCAACCTTGGGGTTCAACCATCAGAGTTCGCAAAGACGATCACGATTCTCTTCCTCGCGCGTTTCCTCGACGAGCGACGCCAGAGTCTGCACAGCCCACTGACCTTCGCAGCAGCCTTGGCGATCGTCCTGCTCCCGGTTGGATTGATCCTGATGCAGCCGGACCTTGGTACCGCGATCGTCTATATTCCTATCTTCCTGGTCATGACCTACACGGCAGGAGTCAGACCGAGCTACGTCCTGTTCATCCTCCTCTCGGGTCTCGTGGTGATCGTACTGACGGTTCTCCCCGCTTGGGAAACGCTGATCCACGGCGCTGAGGTTCCGGCGATCAGCATCCTCAGAGACCAACGGCTCCTGCTGATCGTTGCAGCCGGCCTGACTGCGGCGGGCCTGCTTGCCCTGATCGGGCTTCTGGTAATCAAGCGCTCGTACTTTCGCTGGGTCATCTACGGCATCGCCGTGGCCCTGACGGGTCTCGGCGGGTCGCTTCTCGGCCGACGCGTCCTGCGGGACTACCAGCTGATGCGACTCATCGTCTTTCTGGATCCCAACGTCGACCCGAGAGGCGCCGGCTGGCACATCATCCAGAGCGTGACCGCGGTCGGTTCCGGAGGCATCGCCGGAAAGGGGTGGCTCCGCGGAACCCAAAGCCATCTCCAGTATCTTCCGGAACAGAGTACGGACTTCATCTTTTCCATCCTTGCCGAAGAGTGGGGGTTCCTCGGCGCCCTGGCCGTCTTCGCCTGCTTCGCCATCATCATCGTCCGCGGCCTGCTCATCAGCGCCAAGGCCAGAGACGATTTCGCGTCGCTCGTCGCGATCGGTATCGTAACGATGTTCTTCTTCCACAGCGCAGTGAACATCGGCATGGCAATCGGCATCCTGCCGATCACCGGGATCCCGTTACCGTTTGTCTCCTACGGAGGCTCGTCGCTCTGGAACGGGCTCATCGCCGTCGGCCTGCTCATGAGCATCTACCAGCGTCGGTACCGATACTGAAGGCTTTTTCTTACAGTGTATTTTTTTTCATACCTTCCGCGCCGCTTTCGCCTCGTTCCACAGCGCGTCCATCACGCCAAGCTGCGCCGCCTCCATCGTGCGTCCAAGCTCCGCCATCCGTCGCTCGACCTCCCGGAACCGCGCCGTGAACTTCGCATTCGCCCGGTTGAGCGCGACCGAAGGGTCCACCCCGAGATAGCGGGCAAGGTTCACCACGCTGAACAGGAGATCACCGACTTCATCTTCGAGCTCGTCCGAGGCGACCCCGAAATCCGACCGCGAAAGGCCCAGCGAGTCCTGGCCACCGCACTGAACAAGGACCTCGGACAGCTCCTCCAGTACCTTCTCGCGAACGCCGCCAAGAACCGGCCAGTCGAAACCGGCCTTTGCCGCCGCCTTCTGCAGCTCGTTCGCGCGCTCAACCGCCGGCCTTCCGCGCGAGACCCCGTCCAGGATCCCGGACGCGTCGGGTTTTCCTTCCTGTTCACGCTTGATCCGCTTCCACTGGTCGACCACTTCATCAGACGTAGCCGCCTGAGCCTCGCCGAACACATGCGGATGCCTGCGGACGAGCTTCTCACACAGTGCGGTCAGCACGTCGGCAACGCGAAACTCGCCTGACTCTTCATACATCCGCGCAAGCATCGTCACCAGAAGGTACACATCGCCGAGTTCCTCAGCGATATCGGCGGGCGAATCAGCCTCAATCGCCTCGATGCACTCATACGTCTCCTCGAGCAGGTTCCGCCGAACGCTGCGCGGCGTCTGCTCCTGATCCCATGGACATCCTTGCGGGCCGCGCAGGCGAACCATGATTTCGTACAGTCGCCGGAATGCCGGGCCCGGATCCGCCCCGGGGGCTCTGTCATCATAACTCATCCCGCAAATCTATAGCCAAACAGCATATCGAACAACCCGGCCTTAGTAGACAGAATATATATTATCGGAAGTAATGACGGTGGCTCCATTCGGCTTCTCTGTGCCGGTCGCTGCGTCGCTGCGCGACTATTGTTGCGCGACGATTGTTGCGTCTATCGCGCCGAGACCAGCGCGTAGAGCGCCGTCAGCCCGATCGACGAGAGCAGCGGCCAGACAATCTCGACCATACCGCCGATGACGATGAGGTCCGGTGCGCCGAGG
Organism: Spirochaetales bacterium; assembly: GCA_007127335.1. Lineage (GTDB taxonomy): Bacteria > Spirochaetota > Spirochaetia > DSM-27196 > SLST01 > SLST01. The sequence continues at coordinate 14,865 of SKZO01000378.1, forward strand.
ATCGTCTGCACGAGCCCACCCGATACGGCCGCAATCATCCCTACGAGCAGCGCCGCAGCCGCCCCGCCGAGGAAGCGTGCGCGCAGCATGTAGTGCGCGACGACCGGCGGAATCGTGCCGGTGACCAGGTACGCAAGCAAGGTGATGACGAACGACTCGGTGATCATTGGAAGAACATCCTCAGCGGCTTCTCCGCCACGATCGCCTGCGAATAGAGCTCTCCAAACGATCCCGTGGCGAAATCGATGCCGTACGATGCGATGACGAGACCCATCATGAGGCCGCGGTCATCAAGCTCAAGGCCGGCGAGGTCGGCGTGACCTGCTTCGAACTCTACTTCGGTGAATCCTACGGGAGATGTCGGGTTTCCCAGCGTCGACTGGTTGCGTACGAGCTCGACCTGCCTGGGCTCTGCAGCGGTCCATGACGCGACCGCACCGGTCTGCCCGGTCTGCTGCAAGGCTACGGTGACGGTAAACGGTGTACCGCGGTCGGTCGGCGGTACGTTCAGCACCGGCTTTCGATCAGAGGTCCGGTCGTCTTCGATCCGACGGTGAGTCCGGAGGTAGCCGCGGCCGGCGATCGTCGAGGCTACGGCGCCGGGGGACGCATTCTCTATAGCGGTCCGGTCGGTCTGAAACTGCCCTTCGCCGGTATCGGGCTCGTAGAACTTGTAGTACAGCTCATACCCGGCGAAGCTGTCCGTGTCGTTCCTCGTCGAATGCACGAATGTCACCGTCGGGGGGAGATCAGTGACCGCACCGAGGGTTGGTGGGTCGAGAAACGCGAACTCCGGAATACCGCACCCCACCATCAGCAGAGCCGCGATCGCCGCAGCAATCCCGGCGACGGTCGCCGAGCCCATCACGCCGTCGTGAGGCGGCAAGCCCCTGGCGCGAAGCGCCCCGCCCGGTCGGTTTGATGGGTGCCTCATGGTCCTGAGCCTGCGATTCCGTACGGGCCTCACTTCTCGGTCCGAGTGAGAACCCCGGTCCACCCTCGCGGCCGTGCTGCGACCGGTTGCGCGAGCCAGCTTTCTATCTGCGCGATCATCCTGGCGGCGGGAGGATCCACCGCGGCTATTGGCGCGAAGATCTCGCGGGCCTCCTCCAGGCGGGCATTGTACCAGGCGTCCAGCCCGCGCTCGTAGACGTCAATGATCGCCCTGCTCCGCTCATAGTCGTCCGGCAACATCGGCTCGTAGACGGTAACCGGCTCGAGCCGACCGACGACGGAAATCCGTCCGAGCTCGCGCGCGGGGAAGGCTCCGTCGAGACGTCGATACGTCGCCTGCGATATCAGGCAGTAGGTCCCGAACTCCTTGTTTGACCCTTCGAGCCGACTCGCCAGGTTCATCCCGTCGCCAAGGGCCGTGTAGTCAAGACGTTTGTCGCTCCCGAAGTTTCCCACGTTCACTTCGCCGGAATGCACCCCGATACGTGTATGGATCTGCTTGCCTACCCCGCCCGCCTGCACCGGCCTTGCGTACTGCTCCTGTAACTCCGCAAGCCGTTTCTGGCAGCGCAGGGTTGCACGCACCCCGTGTACGGCATGCTCACGCACCTCAAGAGGTGCGTTCCAGAAGGCGATGATCGCATCCCCCTCGAACTTGTCGATGGTCCCCTCTTCCTCCTGGATGATGTTCACAAGCTCTGTCAGATACCCTTTGAGAAAGTTGACAAGCGTGTCCGGAGGGAGCGCCTCACTCAACGTCGTGAACCCCTGGATATCAGAGAAGAACATGGTCAGCTCGCGGCGTTCACCGCCGAGTTGTTTCAGCAGCGCAGGGTTCTGCACCAGTTGCTGCACAACGGCGGGACTGACGTAGGTGCCAAAGGCGCTCGTGATGAACCGTTTTTCCCTCCCTTCGGTCAGCACCCGGTATACGACAACCGTCACGAACGTCAGTACGACTGCGAGCGCGGGCGACGAGAAGTTCACGATGTAGGCACGTGTATCAAAGACGAACGTTGTCACAAAGAAGAAGACGAACAGAACGCCGAGCATCACGAGAAACGAATAGAACGGATTCCGCAGGAATCCGGCGGCGATGGCGACGAGCATAACCAGTCCCACGAGAATCAGGAGATCCGCCCAGAAGGGCACGTTTCTCAGGAATCTGTCCATGATGATCGTGTTCAGCGCGTTCGCGTGTATCTCCACCCCGTACATGAGACCGTAGGGTGTGAGCTTCTCGTCCTCGGCCATGCCGGGTGAAAACGGCCCAACCATCAGGATCTTGTTGTTGGCGGCTCGCGTAGGTCGCCAGAGCGACGGATCGGGACCAACAACACCACGGGCTGTGTACGCGGCGTACGACCGGATAGGAAATGTCTGGTGGCCGTCGCGCGTGGGACTCGAGCGCATGCCCATGTAGTTGATGAGCATCTCTCCGTGTTCGTTGATCGGGATCACGATGTCCGGCACACCCCGATACACGGCCTCGCGAACGATGTTCCCCTCGTCGTCGTACTGTGCGTACCGTACCGGTACCCGGTACGGTACCCAGGAGTCGGTCTGCCCGTCATAGACCTCGACGTCGGGGATGATGATGTGCTTCCCGAGAACGATCTCGAGGTCGTCGTAGCTTTTGTTGAAGTACTCGAGCGCCAGCGAGAGCGTGATGCTCGGGATGAACTGATCGCGAAATCTCCTCACCAGGTAGTACCGGTCGTCAGCCTCTCCGTCACCGGTCGTGTCTGCAAGTGCGGGCGCCGCCTCGGCGACCATTCGACGCTCAAGCTGTTCGAGACCGGCTTCCGTGAGCGGGTGCGCAATGTGATGGTACCGTCCGTCCCGGTCGACCCAGGAGAGGCGCTCAAAACTCTCGGTGTCAACGGGAGTGTCAGTGGTCAGCTCGTCGAGCCGTATACTCTCAATCAGGCGCGACACCTTCGCGACCAGAGGCTGGCGCCGGAACACCGAGTCCCAGTCCTGATCGAAGTTGGCATGCCCGTACCCGGCGGCCACGCGACCGTACGGTTGAAGCGGCGGCTCGATGCCAAAATACGGAAGCATCTCCCACCAGTTTCCGTCGACATTCCGGATGCGTCCCACATTCTCGAACAGTACATCGTGACGCCGGAAGAACTCCTCCTCCGCTGCCGCCGGGGGGAACTCGTTGGCGAGCACGGTCTCTATGAACACACGTCCGCTGTGATCGATCGCTTCGACGAGCATCGCGTCGTCGTACGCGTTATCCGAAGGCTCGATGAAGAAGAGATCGAGGAAGAGCGCGCGCTCCCGATTGCGCTGATCCGAGATTCGCGCGAACGAATTGACGAGATCCGCGTGTCGCCACCGCGGCCATGGCCATCTGCCGAACTGGTTCAGACTGTTCGTGTCGATCGCGATGATCTCGATGTCCCGGCTGATCGCCGGGTTCAGCTCCTGGTACAGCACGCCTTCCTGAACGCGGCGCGCGCGAAAGGTCTCCTTGAGGTTGAAGTGCACCGTGAGCATTCTCAGTTCGAGACGTTCCGGTATGGCGGTCAGGGCCGTGAGCGCAAGTACCACGCCGATCACCACGACTGCGATGATCGGCGCAAAAAAGCGGGTCTTGAAAATCCTGCCGGACACCTGGCCTCCCCCGGGTCGAAGTCGGCGAACCGGGGAGCGACGAACTACCCGCCGATTCGACCCTCAACGGTCAGCGAGATTATACGGTTGCGTGCGAGGTTTGTCCAACTGCTGTTGGGATAACCCGATATGAGCCGCCTATACGCCTCGGCCGCCTCCGCGACGTCGTCTCGCTGCTCGAGGATCCGCCCGATCGAGAACCATGCTCGCGGCACCTCGGCGCTCTCCCCCGCGAACTGCTCAGCGATACGACGATGGAGCTCGAGGGCCCTGTCCGGATCGCCCCCGTTCTCTGCGGCCACTGCCGCGTCCATCAGTGAGACCGGTTCGAGGTAGGTACCGGCACTCGCGTCGGCAGCTTCGACGAATCGGCGCGAGGCGTCTTCCCACCGCTCGAGCTCAACAAGCGCCCGGGCATCGAGGATTCGCGCACGCACGGCGGCGTACGTCCGCGGGTACTCGGCCACGAGACTCGAGACCGTTTCGGCAATGCTCGGATAGGCGTCGGCCCGCTCATCCGGACCCAGGCGCATCCATTGCTCATACTCGTCCTGCAGGTCCTCGACTGCCACTAGTGCTGCCTCACTGCGCGCGGCCTGGACCGACAGCACGACTACCAGCGTAACGGTGACGGCTGCGACCACGGCCAGCGCGACGAGTATGTGCTTGCGAAACCGGGTCAGAAACGCGATGATCTTGTCCTTGACGGGTTCAGCCTCTTGTTCCTTGACGGTTCTGGATGGACTAACGTTCTTCATCTCTGCTCCTCAACGAGTGATTCCGAGCTCTTTGATCAGTCGGGAAAGGTAGGTGCGCTGGATACCAAGCGTCTTCGCCGTCTCCGTCTGGTTCCACTTGCGCGCCCGCAACGCCCCCTCAATATAGTGACGCTTGAAGAGGTTGACCGCATCCTTCAACGGGCGCTCTGCGTACTGCTCACCCTTCTCCGGCTCCGAGCCCTGGAGGATGAGGTCGCTCGGCGAAATCAGGTCTCCACTACAGATGACGACGGCACGTTCCACCGCGTTCTCGAGCTCGCGGACGTTCCCCGGCCAGGTGTAGGAGAGCAATGCCTCCATCGCTTCATCCGTAAAGCCGCGCACAGGCTTCTTCGTCTCACGGCGAATCTTCTGAAGGAAGAAGTTCGCGAGCTGCGGAATATCTTCCTGCCGTTGTCGAAGCGGCGGAACGTGCAGCGGCAGGACGTTCAGCCGGTAGTAGAGGTCGTTGCGAAAACTCCCCTGTTCCACGGCGAGCTCAATATCGCGATTGGTCGCGGCAATGATCCGAACATCGACGGTGATCGGGTCGCTCGAGCCGAGCTTCTCGAACGTTCGTTGCTGGATGACACGCAGCATCTTGGCCTGGATCGTCAGCGGCAGCTCGGCAATCTCGTCGAGGAAGATCGTTCCCCCGTCGGCAAGCTCGAATCGACCTCTTCGGTTGCTGCTCGCATCCGTATAGGCCCCCTTCACATGACCGAACAGCTCGCTCTCGAGCAACGGCTCGGGCAGCGCCGCACAGTTCACACGAATGAGAGGCTTGTCGGCACGCTTGCTCTGCAGGTGAATCTGCTCCGCGAAGAGCTCCTTGCCCACCCCGCTCTCACCGAGTATCAGGACCGAGCTGTCAGTCTGTGCTACCCGGGAGACGAGGTCCAGCTTCTCCTGGATGGCGCGACTCGAACCGACGAATGTGTGGTACCCGCGATCGGTAGCAATCTGGTCCTGCAGGCTGGTGATCTCGTTGCGCACACGCTCGAAACTCTGCGCGTTCTGGATAGCCAGGGCAGCCTGATTCGCGAAGACTTCGAGCCATTGCCGGTCCTCCTCGTCGAACCCGCGATCGCTCTTCTTGTTGATGATCTCGAGAACTCCCACGCACGTGTCTCTGATTCTCATGGGGACGGCGAGGATTCGTTGCGTGCTGAAGCCGACCTTCTTGCCGATGTCGCCGAAGTAGCGCGGGTCGGTCGTGACATCGTTCACGATGAGCGAGCGGTTGTGCTCGAAGACCCAGCCGGCAATGCCTTCACCTTTCTTCAGGCTGAACTTCTGAACGTCCTCGCCCTTTGATCCGAGCGCGATCTCGAAGTAGAGCCGCTGGTTCTCCGGATCCACGAGCAGCAACGAGCTGGCCTCGCCTTCGGTGAGTCGCGTAGCCGACTCCAAGATCCGAGTCAACAGAGTCCGTGACTCCGAGTAGTCGGAGTTGATCAGACCATTGAGCTCGATGAGCGTCTCAAACTTCTGGGGGTCGACCGGGCTCTTGAACATGACGTGTGGACCGACCAATGGGATGGATCAGGTGCTCTCCTTGTCCTTCAGCATGTCTCCGAGCGTGAAGGTTGATCCATCCTCATCACCAATATACTTCTGCATCTCCTGACGCTGTTCCTGGCGAGAGAGCTCACGCACGGACAGCGAGAGTTTCTGACGAGACGGGTTCAACTCCGTCACGACCGCGCGCACCTTGTCACCGACGTTCACCTTCTCGACAGCCTTCTCGAACGGCATCTCGCGAGGATCGGCGAGCTGAGATTTGTTGATAAGGCCTTCGATTCCACCCTGGACGCGCACAAAGACGCCGAAATCGGTGATATTCGTGACTTCGCCCTCGACGATGCTCCGCTCGGGGTACGCCTTCTTCAGGCTCTCCCACGGATCCTCAGACAGCTGCTTGATGCCGAGCCGGATATTGTGGTGATCAGGATCGGTCTGGATAACCATGCATTCGATTTCCTGCCCTTCCTCGAGCATCGCATTCGGGTGCTTGTGTCGCTTCGTCCACGACAGGTCGTCGACGTGCAGGAATCCGTCGATCCCTTCCTCGAGCTCTACGAAGGCACCGGCATTCGTGAGCTTTTTCACCTTGCGGGTCAGACGCATACCTTCCGGGTACTTCTGGTTCATCGTCTCCCAGGGATTGGGAAGAACCTGCTTGAGCCCGAGCGAGACCCGTCCGGCCGGGACATCGTAGTCGAGAATCTTCGCCTCGACCTCATCCCCGACCTTGAGAAGCTCCTTGGGATGATCGATCCGCTTCACCCAGGAGAGCTCGGAGATGTGGGCAAGGCCCTCAATACCTTCCTCGAGCTCGATAAAGGCGCCGAAATCGGTGAGCTTGGTGACCTTTCCCTTGACCACCATCTCCGTATTGTACTTCTCTTCGAAGTGGTTCCAGGGGTCTTCCGTCAGATGCTTGAGACTGAGGTTGATCTTCTGGTTCTCATGGTCCATGCGAATGACCTTGAGCGCCAGCTTCTGTCCCCGCTTCACGTAATCCTTGGGCCGATTGACGTGCCCCCAGCTCATGTCGTTGATGTGAAGCAGACCGTCAAACCCGCCGAGGTCGACAAACGCTCCGAACGAGGTGAAGCTCTTGACGGTTCCCTCGACAACATCACCGATCTCGACATGCTCGAAGAACTCGTGCTTGCGCTTCGACGCCTCTTCCTCAATGTAGTCCCGCCTTGAGAGCACGATATTGACGCGATTCTCGCTGTAGACTCGCTCGACGTAGAACTTGCTGCGCAGCCCGACGTACTCATCCGGATTGTCGACGCGACGTACATCCATCTTCGAGATGGGATTGAACGCTCGCAGCTTGTGGCCGAGGTCTATCTCGAACCCGCCCTTGATGGCCCGTGCCACCGTTCCCTCTACCGGTTTGTGCTCTTGAAAAGCGTCCTTGAGCTCCTTCCAGAAGCGCTTCTCGTCCGCCTTGCGCTTCGACACGACGACGCCGCCTCCGAGGGTCTCCTTGTTCAGGAGGACGACCTCCACGCCATCACCTACCTGAGGGGGCTCATCGAACTCCTCAGTAGGGACCCTGCCTTCCGACTTGTAACCGATATCAACGAATGTGGTCTCCGGGCCAGTCTGAATCACAGTTCCCTCAATCAGCTGACCTACCTCGAGCTCTTCCAGCGGCTGCAGGTACTGCTCCTGGAGTGCCTCCTGCAACTGCTGATGCGCAGAGGTATCGCCGTTTTGTACGTCCCTGTCTGTCATGACTGCCCTATTGCTCCTGTAGATGGTTTTGTTTTTGCTGAGAA
>SKZO01000256.1 GCA_007127335.1 Spirochaetales bacterium
GGACGCCCCCGTACACGCCGTAGTCCACGACCGCCTGACCGCCAATCGCGGCGAGCTTGGTCTCGAGGTTCTTGAGCGAGGTAACCGGCGGGACCGACGTGCACGGCATGTCGATCACCGTGGTCACGCCGCCTGAGGCGGCGGCGCTCGTTCCATGCAGGAAGTCCTCCCGTTCGGTGTATCCCGGGTCGTTGAAGTGCACGTGGGGGTCGATCGCGCCGGGCAGGACGAGCATTCCGCGGGCATCGAAGACGTCGCCCGGGGACCCGGCCGTCGTGGTGACCGGCGTCCGCGGCCCGGCACGTTTGGTCACGGACGCGATCCTGCCGTCGTGGATGAGCAGATCAGCGGGCACCGGCTCCGGCTCACCCGGCAGCGCGAGGAGGCCGTTGACGATTCTCATGGCTGGCCCGCGGCCCGGATTGCCCGGTAGATCCGCTCGGGGGTCAGCGGAAGGTCGACGAGACGGACGCCCACCGCGTCGTAGATCGCGTTCGCGATCGCCGGGGCGGGTCCGTTGATCGCGATCTCCGCGACCGACTTCGCGCCGTAGGGACCCGTGGGCTCGTGCGAGGCGACGAGCATCGTCGTCATCGGCGGCGCGTCGGCCGCGGTGAACATCCCGTACCTCCCGTAGCGAGCATTCGTGAGCCTGCCCCCGGCGCTGAAGAGAAACTGCTCGGCGAGCGCCCAGCTGATTCCGTTCAGCGCCGCGCCCTCCACCTGCCCCTCGGCGAGCCGGGGGTTGATGGCCGTTCCACAGTCGACCGCGCTCGCGAAATGGACGACGCGGATGTCGCCGGTCTCGGGGTCAACGGCGACCTCGGCGAACTGCGCGAGAAAGGGCGGCGGCGACACGTCCGACGTGTGCGACGCGCTCGTCTGTAGCTGTTCCTGCGCTGTGGCGTAGAGCGTGCGGTACCCGATCCCTTCGAAGCTGATTACCTCGTCGGTCCGCCCATTCCTGAACCGCTCGGCCTCGTGCACGAGTTCCTTCTCCGGACAGCCGAGCGCAGCGGCCCCGACTGCGCGCATGCGCGTCGCCATCTGCGTCGCGCAGCTGAGTACCGCGCCGCCCGAGATATACGTGGTTGAGGAGGCGTAGGCGCCGACGTCAAACGGGGTGAGGTCGGTATCGGACGAAAGGATCTCAATCTTCCCGGGAGGCACCTTGAGCGCCTCCGCGGCGATCTGGACGAGAATCGTGTCGCTGCCGGTGCCCAGGTCGGTGGCCCCTACGGCGAGGTTGAACGACCCGTCCTCGTTAAGCTTCATCGTGGCGCCGCCCATATCGATCCGGGGGATGCCCGAGCCCTGCATACAGATCGCCATGCCGACGCCGTGGACCCATCCGTCTACCACCGTCCGCCTGTCGCGTTTTTCGCCCCATCCAATCGCGGCCGCGCCGCGGTCGATGCACTCGCCGAGCGCGCAACTCTCCACCGTCTGGCTCACCCCCTCCTTCCCCTCGCCGAGCGCCTCGAACACGGGCGACGTCTCGCCCTCGCGGATATGCCACTGCTTGCAGTACTCGACCACATCCACCCCGAGCCGCCGCGCGATCGTGTCGATATGCTGGTTGAACGCGAAGTACCCCTGCGTGGCGCCGTACCCGCGGTAGGCGCCGCCCACCGGGTGGTTGGTGTAGACCGAGCAGCCGGTGAACGAGAGGTTCGCGATCCGGTTGAAGAGCGGGAGCACCTTTGCGCCGGCGTTGGAGAGGACGGTAAGCGCATGGCTGCCGTAGGCGCCGGTATCCATCAGCGCGTCCATCTCGAGCGCCGTGATCGATCCGTCGTTCTTCACGCCCGTTCGCAGGTCGACTCTCATCGGGTGGCGCGTTCTCGTTGAGACGAAGGTCTCCGCGCGTGAGAGCTCGCAGACCGTCGACCGACCGGTGCGGAGCGTCGCGAGCGCCGCGTACGGCTCGAGCAGGACCTCCTGCTTCGCGCCAAAGCCGCCGCCTATCCGCGGCTTGATCACGCGGATCCGGTGCAGCGGGATACCGAGCACGCGGCTCGTGATCCTGCGCGCGTGGAACGGTACCTGGGTTGCGGAGACGATCGTGAGCCGCCCGCGCGCGTCGAGCGAACAGGCGACCACGTGCGGTTCGAGCGCGGCGTGCGCGGCCTGGTGCGTCGTGTAGCGCTGCGTCACCACGAAGTCGGCCTCTTCCATCCCCGCGGCCGTGTCGCCAATGCTGATCTCGACGCGTGCCGCGACGTTGTGCTCCGGATCGTAGTCCGCGGGAATCACCGCGTGCGCCTCGTCGGGGTGCAGACGCGGTGCTCCCGGCTCCGTCGCGGACTCAGGGTCGAAGAGCGCCGGCAGCGGCTCGGTCTCGATCTCTATCAGCTCGAGCGCCCGGTCCGCGATCTCCGCGCTCTCAGCGGCGACCATGCAGACCCTGTCGCCCACGTAGCGGACGCGGCGGTCGAAGAGCCGGTAGTCGTACGGCGATGGTTCCGGGTGCCCTTGCCCGGCGGTCGTGTAGAGGGTCTCAGGGCAGTTCCCGTGGTGGAAGACCGCGGCGACTCCGGGGAGCGCGAGCGCTGCCGAGGCGTCGATCGAGCGGATCTCCGCGTGCGCCTGCTCGGAGTAGCGGAAGCGGAGTACGAGCGCGCCCCTGGGTGCGATGTCCGCCGTGAACGCCGCGCTCCCGAGCGCGAGCGGCAGGGCATCGATCTTCGCCAGCGACAATCCTACCGACCGCTCACCCATCGTCGCGCATCCTTCCGGCAGCAAGGTGCACGGCCTCGACGATCTTCACGTAGCCGGTGCACCGGCAGAGGTTCCCCGCGAGCGCCTCACGGATCTCGTCGTCGGAGGGATCCGGATTGCCGGACAGCAGCGCGAAGGTCGCCATCACCATGCCCGGGGTGCAGAAGCCGCACTGTACGGCGCCGGTGGCGGCGTACGCCTCGTGGATCGGGTGCGGCACGCCGGGCTCACCGGTGAGTCCAGCGGTCGTGGTTACGCGGCCCCCCACCGCGGTCGCCGCGAAGACCTGGCAGGAGTTTACGAGCAGGTCGTCGAGCAGGACCAGGCACGCGCCGCACTCCCCCTGTTCGCAGCCCCGCTTCACCTCCGTGAACCCGGCGCTGCGCAGCGCGTCGAGCAGCGTCTCTTCGGGGTCGAAGTCGATGAGCAGCGGAGCCCCGTTGACCGTGAGATTCCCGGTCATCCCGCGCCTCCGGCGGTCTTCAGGCCCCGTGAGATCTCAACCGCCGTCCGGTGCGCGAGATACTCGCCGGAGAACCCCTGCAGGTCCCGGAAATCGGTTCCAAGGTCCGACGAGGCGACCGCATCCGGGATCCCGTCCGCAGCGACCCGCTCCTCGAGCTCGCGGCAACGGCGGTACCGGCCGCGGCAGCCGGTCACGACGACCCGGACGCTTGCGGGCGAGTCTCCCTCGTGTCTCGTGAGCACGGTCACCGTAAGCAATGGATAGGTGAACCGCGTCCGGCGGAACGCGTACCAGTGACAGCCCCAGCCGTCCGCCGGATCTATCTCGATCGCCGTAATCGCGGTCCTGCGCCGCAGGCCGGCGTTCTCGAGGTAGTCGCTCACCGGCACGCCGCCTTCGTGAGCTCCAATCAGCTCCACCCGAGCTTCGAGCGCAATGAGCGGCCCCAGGAGGCTGCTCCACGGAGGAAAGAGCGCGAGGCTGCCTCCCAGCGTGATGCGGTTGCGAAGGCCGGGTGATGCCGCGGTCGAGAGAGCCGCAGAGATAACGTGCTGCGGATCCAGTTGGTGCGCTGCGCCGAGTACGCGCGCAAAGGTGGCCGTTCCGCCGAACCGGACGGCCGAACCTGCGACGGCGATCTCGTCGAGCCCCGTCCGGGAGAGGTCTGCGAGCGTTCCCTCCGACGGCGGCCTGCGCAGGATACCGGTACCGCCGCCGTGCAGCCGGGCCCCGTCACGGAGGCACTGCCGCAGCTCATCACGGGATGCAGGATATGCCCACCGCAGAACGCCCATGCGGACCTCAACTCATTATCAGGCCGCTTTTTTCAGCCGTCAAGGTTCGATTCGTCCGGGCGACTGAGATGGGGCGGTCGCAGTAGAGTCGGTCGTGACCGGCACCCGTGGACCGCCCGTGGACCGCCGACTTGACGGATCCGTCCGTATCCCCCATATTGGGCTCATCATGACCGGCACGACCCGCACCGTAGTCGTAGTACTCAGCTCTCACTACCCGGGGCGGGACGGGTAGGTCGTCTCGATCGCGCAACGCAACCCGCTCGCAGGAGCGGGTTTTTTTGTGGCCGCACGACATTCCGGCGGCACGACATTCCGGCCACGGAGGACTGTTATGAACGACATCACATCCCTGCCGCGCCACTACGACTCCGCGGATTCGGAGGCTAAGTGGATCAAGGCGTGGGAGTCGGCCGGTGTTTACCGGTACGAGTCCGGCAGGCCCGCGGGGGAGGTATTCTCCGTGGATACCCCACCGCCCACCGTCTCAGGGTCGCTCCACATTGGGCACGTATTCAGCTACACCCAGACCGACGTCATCGCGCGCTACCAGCGCATGCGCGGCCGCGCGGTCTTCTACCCCATGGGCTGGGACGACAACGGTCTCCCCACCGAGCGGCGCGTGCAGAACCACTTCCACGTGAGCTGTGACCCCTCGCTCCCCCGGGAGGAAGGATTGGAGCTTGGGCAGGCCGACGCGAAAACGCGCAAGGAGCCGCTTCGCCGGGTGTCGCGGCGCACCTTCATTGAGCTATGCGAGCGGCTCACCGCGGAGGATGAGCGCGCCTTCCGCGACCTGTGGAGGCGCACCGGGCTCTCGGTCGACTGGAGTCTCGAATACACGACGATCGCCGCACGCGCCCGACGCGCGGCGCAGGAGAGCTTCCTCGATCTCCACGAAAAGGGACACATCTACCAGCACGTTGCGCCCACCATGTGGGACGTCGACTTCCAGACCGCCGTCGCCCAGGCGGAGATCGAGGACCGCGAGGAGGCAGGCGCCTACTACTCGATCGAGTTTGGCGTGGCGGACAGCGACCGTACCTTCACGGTCGCGACCACCCGCCCGGAGCTCCTCGCCGCCTGTGTTGGGGTGACTGCGCATCCGGACGACCCGCGGTACCGCGACCTGTTCGGCGGAGAGGCGGTGACGCCGCTCTACCGCCTGCGGGTTCCCATCTTCCCCAGCGCGGAGGCAGACCCGACGAAGGGAACCGGGATCGTCATGGTCTGCACCTTCGGTGACGCGGCCGACGTCGAGTGGTGGCGGACGCGGCGGCTTGCGCTTCGGCATATCGTCGGCCCGGACGGTCGATTCTGCGAGACCACCTTCGACGGGGCGAGTACGGACCCCGGGGCGGCTCAGGCCGTCTACGCGCAGATGGTGGGGCGGAATGTCCGTGCAGCCCGACGTCTGACCGAGGATCTCCTGCGCCGGCCGGAGCACTCGGTCACCGGCGATCGCCCCGCGCTCGCGGCCGAGCCCGAGCCCATCCGGCACCCGGTGAAGTTCTACGAGAAAGGCCGGAGCCCCGTCGAGTTCATGACGACGAGACAATGGTTCGTCCGCCTGCTCGACAAGCGCGATCGCCTGCTCGCCGCCGGCGACGAGATCGACTGGTACCCGGAGCACATGCGGCTTCGCTACCGGAACTGGACCGAGAACCTGCAGTTCGACTGGTGCATCAGCCGCCAGCGTTACTTCGGCGTCGCCTTCCCCGTCTGGTACCCGCTGGACGCGGAGGGGAACCCCGTCTATGAGAAGCCCATCCTCGCCACGCGCGACGCGCTCCCGGTTGACCCCATGACGGACGTCCCGCCCGGCTATGCCAGCGAGCAGCGCGACCGCAGCGGCGGATTCACCGGCGAGCCCGACGTCTTTGACACCTGGTTCACGAGCTCGCTCACCCCGCAGATCACCACCGGTTGGCCCGCCTCCGAGGATCCTCCCCTGCCAATGGATGTGCGCCCGCAGGCCCACGACATCATCCGCACCTGGGCGTTTTACACCATCGCGAAGTCGCTCCTGCACCAGGACACGATTCCCTGGCGCAGTGCCCTCATCTCCGGCTGGATTCTCGACCCGGACCGCAAGAAGATGTCGAAGAGCGTGGGCAACACCGTCACGCCTATAAGCTATCTTGAACGTTATACGGCGGACGGTGTGCGCTACTGGGCGGCGAGCGCCCGCCTGGGCGCGGACACCGCGTTCGACGAGTCGATGCTGAAGGTGGGCCGGCGGCTCGTCACGAAACTCTACAATGCCGGGAAGTTCGTGCTGGGACTCGGTGAGGCGCCGGGCGAGAGTATCGACGACGAGCTCGATCGGGCCTTCGCGCACGAGCTCTCATCGCTCGTCGATGAGGCGACTCGTCGGCTCGACGCCTTTGATCACGCCGGCGCGCTTGCCGCGGTCGAGACCTTCTTCTATGCGCGCTTCACCGACTCGTACCTCGAGCTCGCAAAGACGCGCGCGCGCTCGGACGCCGGCTCCGAGGCCTGCGGCTCCCTTCGCGACGCTGCCGGTGGCGCCGCGTCGGCCCGGGCGGGGTTGCACGTCGGCCTGGGCCTGCTCCTGCGGCTCTTTGCGCCGTTCCTCCCTTTCGTCACCGAGGAGATCTGGTCGTGGGCGTACGCGAGCGAGACCGGCCTTCCGTCGATTCACCGTGCGCCGTGGCCGCAGGTGAGCGAGCTCGCCGGCGTCCCGGCGCCGCGCTGCAGTGCGAGCCTCGAGATCGCGCGTGCCGCCCTCAGCGCCGTCCACAAACAGAAGACCCTCGCGGGGAAATCACTCGGCGCCCCGGTCGAGCACATCGTGCTTGCCTGCCCGCCGGACGCGCGCGAACCACTTCTGCTGGTGGCCGACGACGTTGCGGCCGCCGCCCGGGTCGCGGAGCTGCGGGTCGCCGGGACGGGGGAGGGCGGATGCGCCCGCGACGAGACCGACGCGATCACCGTCGTGCGGATCGACTACTCGACCGCGCCGACCGGTCACGTTCGACGCGACGGGCGTGGCTGAGGCCGTGAGGCGGGTTGCCTTCCCCCCCGGGGATTTCTTATCTTTCTGATGAGATAAAGAGAGAGAAATTAGAGGAAAGGAACTGAATGAACACAATCAACACCAATGAAACGATGGAGACGACACGCGAGGTGCTCGATCGCCTGGGGATCGCATTCTCTGATGATGACTCGACCAACCGGGTGCAGCAGCACGTATCGGTTCACAAGTACCTGATCGACACCGAGCAGAACACCGACC
>SKZO01000359.1 GCA_007127335.1 Spirochaetales bacterium
GGCGTCAACTCCTTCACGACGAACCGCTCGAGGTCAGCCCGGTTACGCACGACGACCTTGAGCAGGTAGTCGTGCTCGCCGGTGACATGGTGACACTCGAGGACCTCAGGCATCTCGTTGACACGAGCTCGGAAGGTCTCCAGCCCCTCCTCGTGGTGGAGCTGCAGCGTGACGTTGATGAAGCAGGTCATGTCGTACCCCAGTCTCGACTGGTCGAGCAGGGCCACGTAACCGCGGATATATCCCTCGTCCGAAAGCCGTCTGACGCGTGCGTGAGCCGCCGGCGGCGAAAGGTTCACCGTATGGGCCAGGTCCACGTTACTGATTCGTCCGTCGCGTTGAACCACATCGAGAATCGCGGCGTCTGTGGGATCGAGCTCGTTCACCTGAGCTAATATTAGCATCAGAGGCAACATTTGTCGATAATATTCGTCATAACTTGATTAAGTAAGAATCTTCTTCGTGATATTTTGCTGTGAACGTTTTTTTATTCCACCCAGAACTGATTGCCGGGGCCGCAACCGAAGAACCCATCGATGCGAGGGTCCGCCTTCCGCCGCGATCCCAGTACGACGGCGGCTGGCTACGAGCCGAGGCTCGCGCTATAGTGCCCTCATGGAACTGTCCAGATACACCGACGCTGCCGAAGAGGCGGTCGCGACCGCGAGTGGTTTCTCAGGCGTGATCTCGGTTGCCCACGGCGGGAAGCAGGTCTTCGTGCACACGGCCGGTGCGGCCGACCGCGCGGAGGCTCGTCCAATCGTGGCGGATACCTGCATGGGTATAGCCTCCGGGACCAAGCTCTTCACGGCGCTTGGGGCCATGCGGCTCATTGAGGAGGGCCGCGTGGGGCTCGACTCATCCGTCGTGGATCTGCTTTCCGGGGCCTTGCCGCAGATGGATCGCGACGTGACGATTCGTCATCTGCTCACGCACACGTCGGGCTTCACCGACTACTATAACGAGGACGAAAACCCAGATGCCGACGGGTTCTTCGTCGACATCCCGTGGTACCGTCTGGAGTCGCCGAGCGACTACCTCCCGCTCATGAAGGACTACCCGATGCTCGCGCGGCCCGGCGGCCCCTTCGTCTACAACAACGGCGGATTCGTCATCCTGGGCGCAGTTATTGAGACGGTGTCCGGCGAAGCTTACCGGACCTTCGTCGAGCGTGAGGTGCTCGCCCGTGGGGGCATGAGGCACTCGGGGTTCTTCGCGCTCAACCAGCTTCCCGCGAACACCGCCGCGGGGTACATCGATCTGCCGGATGGTTCCTGGAAGACCAACATCTACAACCTCCCGATCCGCGGCGGCGGCGACGGTGGCATGTTCACAACGGCCGCCGACCTTGCCGCGTTCTGGCCCGCCTTCGTCTCCGGCCGGATCGTCAGTCCTGTCGCGGCGAAGGAGATGCTCTCGCCGAACGTAAGGCTGGGCGAGCGTACGGCGTACGGACTCGGCGTCTACCTCGACTCGGCGCGCGAGTGCTGCCTCATCGTGGGAAGCGACGCCGGGGTGGGATTCGACTCGCGCTGCTTCGCGGGCGACGATGTTTCGATCACGATCATCTCGAACGCGACCGACGGCGCCGAGCCGGCGAGCGAGGCGTTCTATTCGCGGCTGCCCGGAGACGGATGATCGCACAGCGGATCATGCCCGGCCTGACCCGCCCCGCTCGTTTCCGCCAGCCTTCCGGTCCCGCCACGAGAGCGCCAGAGACCCGGCGAGCGCAATGCCGAGCGCACCCACGGTCACGACGGTCGCAACACCTTCGGACGGCAGGTAGCCGGTGAGCCGTTCGGCCAGATAGGCGGTGTACGACCTCGGGAGATCGCGCTCCCCGAGCTCCATGAGTACGCGGAAGTGCCAGTCGGTGAGCGGGCAGTATCCGAACCCGTAGAATGCGCCGAGCCCTACCCAGCTGAAGACGGTGACTCCCTGCAGCACGAGCGCGAGCCGCCTCGTCCGCCGCGGAATCCATCCGAACACGATGACGGCCATGACGGCGGTGTGGAAGATCGTGAAAAGGAGATCGAGCGCCCGGAGCGCCTCGCCTGAAAGCGTCGCCAACATCTCCTTCAAGGGTACCGGAACACGCCCGCGTGGTCGAATCGCGCCGCCGCGGGGCACGACAAAGCACATCGCCTGCCGTTCTCGGCCTTGACCAAACGGCAGACGAGGTCAAGGATGTCCTACGGAGGAACCATGGCGGTCTACGTCTGCGCGGTATGCGGCTACATGTACGACGAGTCTGCAGAGAACGTCGCCTTCAGCGACCTTCCGGACGACTGGCTCTGCCCGGTCTGCGGGAACGGGAAGGAGTACTACTTCGCCGACGAGTCGGGCTCTGAGGAGGCCGCGGAGACCGCGCACGACGCAGAGGCCGACGCTGCGGAGCCGGACCAGCCCGCCCCGGCGCCACCATCCGGCGCGAACGAAGCGAAACCGCTTGCGGAGGCCGCGGAGCCCCACTTCACCGACATCAACATCATGGCCGAGACCGGCGAGTCGATCCTCGAGCCCATGCGCACCCGCGAGCCGGTCATCTCCTGGGACGAGGTCCTGGTGATCGGGGCGCAGATCGCCCGGCTCCCGCGCAACGAGGACGAGCCGGTCTCAACCCGCACGGTCATTGGGCCGGGCGCGAAGCACCCCCTCGAGATAGAGGCGCCCATCATCATCAGCCACATGTCCTTTGGCGCATTGTCCAGGGAAGCCAAGCTCGCCCTCGCGCGGGGAAGCGCGGCGGTGAAGACCGCGATGAGCTCGGGCGAAGGCGGGATCCTTCCTGAGTCGATGGAGACCGCCTACCGCTACATCTTCGAGTACGTCCCCAATCGCTACAGCGTCAACGAGGAGTACCTCCGGAGGGTCGACGCGGTGGAAATCAAGCTCGGCCAGTCGGCGAAGCCCGGGATGGGCGGGCATCTGCCGGGCAACAAGGTGACTGAGGAGATCGCGCGCATCCGCGGGTTCAAGCCGGGTGAGAGCATCGTCAGTCCCGCTCACCACGACGATATCCGCAGCCCGGCCGAGCTTCGCGAGAAGGTCGCTTGGCTGCGGGACGCCACCGGCGGAAGACCCGTCGGCGTCAAGCTCGCTGCCGGCAATATCGAAGCCGACCTGGAGGCCGTGCTCGAGTCAGAGCCCGACTTCATTACGGTCGACGGCCGCGCCGGCGCCACCGGCGCCGCGCCCAAGTACGTCAAACGGTCGGCTTCAGTGCCGACGATCTTTGCCCTCGAGAAGGCTCGCGTGACGCTGGACCGCCACCGCAGCATCGCGTCGCTGATCGTGACCGGCGGGATGCGCGTCTCCTCCGACTTCGCGAAGGCGCTCGCCCTGGGAGCTGACGCGGTCGCGATAGGCACGACCGCGCTCCTCGCAATAGGCTGCCGCCAGTACCGAATCTGCCACACCGGCCGCTGCCCGGTGGGCATCGCGACGCAAGATCCGGAGCTGCGGCGCAACATCGACGTCGATCGCGCAGCCAAACGACTCGAGCGCTTCCTCGCGGTCAGCATTGAGGAGATCCGCACCTTCGCCCGGATGATGGGCTACGACGATGTGCACGCGATGGACGTGAGCGACCTGCGCACGGTGAACTCGGAGATCAGCGGGTATACCCGAATCGCGCACGCGTGAGGTCTCACGCAGGAGGTGCCGCCATGAAACGGCGACCCGGTTGGCAGGTGACGCTCGCTCTGATCCTGATCGCGCTCTCTGCGCTCGTCTACTACGTGCATTTTCTTATCTTCCGTGACCCCCACCACATCTTCCTCTACTTCGTAGGTGACATCGGCTTCGTCTTCTTCGAGGTTCTCCTCGTTACGCTCATCATCCACCGGCTGCTCCACCACCGTGAGCAGCGGGCGATCCGCGACAAGGTGCACATGCTCGTTGGCGCCTTCTACAGCGAACTGGGTACGGAGCTGCTGCGGTGGCTTGCAGAGACCGACGAGCATTCGCACAGACTGCCGGATCGTCTGATGGTACCGCACGACTGGTCGGAGGCGGAGTTCCTGGGCATCCGCGAGACCACAGGAAGTCACGACGCCGCGGTCGACAGCCGCGCGCTCGACCTCGAAGCGCTGAAGTCCTTCCTGCTCGAGCACAGGCGGTTTCTCCTGGACCTCCTGCTGAGCGAGAGCCTGGTTCAGGACGAACCGTTCACGAACCTCGTGTGGGCGGCCTACCATCTCGCGAAGGAGCTCGAGCACCGCGGAAGCCTCGCCCAACTCCCGGTCTCAGACCGCGAACACCTCAACGAAGACATCAGCCGCGTCTACGAGCTCCTGCTCGTCCAGTGGACCGACTACATGAATCATCTGCGGCGCAGCCACCCGCACCTCTTCTCACTCGCCACCCGCACCAACCCCTTCGACCGCACCGCGTCGGTTGAGGTGCGCTGAGCGGCACATCCTCGGCAGCGTCGCTCGGCCTCTGTACACACCCCCCTGCATTCCGGTAGGCTCCGGTGATCATGGCCATCTACCTCTGGGCTCTCTTCTTTCTGGTGACGCCGGCACTCTTCGTGTTTGCGGCGTACAAGATAGACCGGATAGCGAAGCTGGGAACAATCGTCCTCGCGTACGGACTTGGGCTGCTCATCGGGAACATTGGGGTGCTGCCCGACGACATCGGTGTCGTGCAGAACGCGATGACGACCTTTACGGTGCCCGTCGCGCTTCCCTTGCTCTTTTTCTCGCTCAACCTGGGATCGTGGCGGACCCTCGCGAAGAAGAGCGTGCTCTCGCTTCTCGCGGCGATGATCGCCGTAATCGTCGGGTCGTTCGCGACGTTTCTCATCTTCGGACAGCACGTCGGTCCGGAAGGATGGAAGGCCGGCGGCATGCTCGTGGGCGTCTACACCGGCGGCACGCCCAACCTCGCGGCCATAGGCAACGCGCTCGCGGTCGACCCGAGCACCTACGTCGCGGTCCACGGCTCGGACGTGGTGGTGGGCGCGGTGCTACTCCTATTTCTCGTCTCACTCGCTCCACGGATCTTCAGGAAGATCTTGCCCGCCTTCGTCGCCGCCGGTAACGAGGACGAGGAGGCGACCGAGTTCTCGCCCTACTTCACGGGGTGGAGCGTCCGAGAGCTGAAGGAGATGGGCGCCGCGCTCGGGCTCGCCCTCCTCATCTTTGCGCTCGGGGGCTCCCTTACGCTCTTCCTGCCCGATCTTGCCGCGCTCCCGGCCGCAATGCTCGTGATCACAACCCTCGGCATCGCCGCGTCGTTCGTCCCCCGCGTCCGCCGGCTGCGGAACTCATTTCAGCTGGGATACTACCTCATTCTCGTCTTCTCACTCGCGGTGAGCTCGATGGCCAACATTCAGGAGCTCGCCGGCACCGCGCCGATCATGATCCTCTACGTCGCGACCCTGCTCGTCCTGGTCTCATTGCTCCACCTCGCCTTCTCCGCGCTGTTCCGGGTCGACGCCGACACTCATATCATCACTGCCACGAGCTTCATCTACTCGCCACCCTTCGTCCCGGTCGTGGCCGCCGCGATTGGGAACCGGAAGGTCGTCGTCTCCGGGGTTGTGATCGGGGTCGTCGGCTGGGTCGTCGGAAACTACGTAGGATTCGCTGTCGCCTACACGCTGCGCATGCTATTCTGAGCCTGTGAGAGAGCGAGACGTCGAACCTGTGCTCCGTCCGCGAAAAGCGGCGCAGAAGAGTTATGATCGCTTGAGCCGGTGGTACGACCTGATCGCGGCGAGCGAAGAGCCCTTCGTTGACGAAGGGCTTGCGATGCTCGATTCACGCGACGGGGAGAACGTCCTCGAGATCGGGTTCGGGACCGGACGCGCGCTCGTCGAGCTCGCCCGCGGCGTGGGCGAGTCGGGGAGCGTCTGCGGGATCGATCTGTCGAGGAAGATGGTGGAGAGAAGCCGACGTCGAATCGAGAGCGCCGGTCACGGCGACCGGGTCGCCCTGACGCAGGGGGACGCGGTACGCCTCCCCTACGCCAACCGCGCGTTCGACGCCGTGTTCACGAGCTTCACGCTCGAGCTTTTTTCCGCGCAGGACCTCATGGCCGTCCTGGAAGAATGCCTGCGGGTGCTGCGCCCGGGCGGACGGATCGCGGCGGTGTCGCTCTCGAAGGAGGGCGGCCCGTACCCGATGCGCAGGCTCTACGAGGTAACGCGTCGGCTTGCCCCTCGCCTCCTCGACTGCCGCCCCATCTACACCGCTCGATCTCTCGGGCAAAGCGGATTCGACCTGACGACCGTGCGCACCCGTCGCATGTGGGGGATGCCCGTCGAGCACGTGCTCGCCGCGCGACCGCCGCTCACGGACGGAAACGCGGGACCTCCAACACGCCCCGGGCATGTTGCTCGGGAGTGATGCGGCCGCGTTCGAGCATCAGGTCCATGATGCCACGCATGTGAGCCAGCCATGCCGGGGGGATCGAGCGGCTCTTGAATTGGGAGTGGTGCCGGCTCGGGCTCGGCAACGCTGTCGCGAGCCATACCGCCTCCGCGATCGAAAGCGACTGCGGATCTCTGCCGAAGTAGTACCTCGCCGCACGGTCTATACCGTGGATACCGGGACCGAACTCAACGACGTTGAGGTAGAGCTCCATCACCCGCTCCCGCGAGAGCCCGGCGCCAAGCTGCATCAGCGCGACGAAACCCACCTCCTGGAGCTTCCGGACGATCGTGCGGTCATGGTCGAGAAAGAGATTCTTCGCGAGCTGCATCTGGATCGTGCTCGCCCCCACCACCACCCCCCCGGCCGCGACGTTCCGCTCGAGCGCGCTCTTCGCCTGGAGCCAGTTGACCCCGTCGTGGCGGTAGAACTCTCCGTCTTCGGTGGTGATGGCGGCGCTGATCATCCATGGAGCGATGGACGAGAGAGGAGCGTAGCGGTAGTCCGGGTCGATCCTCACCGGATGGACCACCCCCACGCCTGCGGCGCCGATCGGGTCCGGGGTGGATCGCCCGGACGCGCGCGACGCGGGTCGCGGCATCGGGGACTCCAAAGCATCCAAGGCGCGGTCATCGGCTGTGATCCCGCTCTCACCGGGGAGCGCGCCGCCCTCGTACGCCGGGATCACGACGAAGCGGTCGACTCCTCGAGGTCCCGGAAGCCGGTGAAGAAACTCCCCGGGGAGCCTCCGCACATCCCAGACCGGTGGGATCTCCACGATACTGAACCCGTCGAGCCGGGTCGACGCTTCCCACCCGGTCCATGA
>SKZO01000328.1 GCA_007127335.1 Spirochaetales bacterium
ACCGGCTCGAGCAGCACCCGGGCGTCGAGTTCGAACGGGGACGTGTGACCGACGTCCGGGATGAGGACGGCTACGCGCTCGTGGAGACCGAACAGCGATCAGTTGCCGCGGAGTGGGTATTCGACAGCCGATTCGAGCCTGAGGAGTACGAGCAACGCTCGGGCCCGCACCACTACCTCAAACAGCACTTCGTCGGCTGGGTGATCGAGACGCCGGAGCCGGTCTTCGATCCTCACATCCCCACGCTCTTCGACTTCCGCACGCCGGGTTACGATGAAATGCGTTTCGTCTACATTCTCCCGTTCTCCGAACACCGTGCGCTCGTCGAGTATACGCTGTTCTCCGCTGAGCTCCTTCGCGACGACGAGTACATCCATGCGATCGAGACCTATCTTCGCGAGATCGTGGGCGTCACCGAGTACCGCGTCGTGGACCGCGAACGCGGTGTGATCCCGATGACCGACGAGCCGATCGTTCGCCGTGAGGGTCGTCACAGACTCGCGATCGGCACCCGCGGAGGCCGGGTGAAGGCGAGTACCGGCTACGCGTTCCGCCGCACGCAGCTCGACTCGCAGGCGATCGTCGAGTCGCTCCTTCGTTGGAACCACCCCTTCGATCTGCCGGCACCCCCCCGTCGCGCGCGGATGCTCGACACGATGCTGCTCGAGGTCATGCACCGCCGGGGCGAGCTCAGCGAACAGGTGTTCACCGCGCTGTTCCGGCGCAATCCAATCGACCGGCTGCTGCAGTTTCTCGACGAGGAGACGTCTCTCGCGCAGACTCTCGCGGTCATGGCGACGGTGCCGCTCCCGCCGTTTCTCGCCGCCTTCTGGCGGACACAGATAGCAAAGCAGGTATAGATGATCGATCTTATTGCGTCTCTCTACCGGCCGATCACGGTCGTCTCCATCCTCACGGGTGCCTGGGTTCTCGTCATGGTCAGCGTCCCGATCGTCAGATGGGTGGCGGGAGCAGGCGCCGAACGCGTGGGCATCGCCGCCGGGGTCTTCGCGCAGGTCGCCGTCGTGATCGCGGCACTCGCCTCATCGCTCGCCTGGTTCACAGTCGTGATCGTGGCGCTGATCCCGGTGCTCGGCTGGGCGAGCGAGGTGCTCGGCTCGAAGACCGGCGTGCCCTTCGGCGACTACCACTACACCGAGGTGCTCCAACCGCAGGTGGCGCATGTTCCCGTGCTTATACCCCTCGCCTGGCTCATGATGATGCCTCCGGCGTGGGCGGTAGGGGCGGTCCTCGCACCGGGCATGCCCCTGGCGCAGTGGGCGATCGCCGCGGCGGCGTTCACCGCCTGGGACGTCTACCTCGACCCGCTTATGGTGGAATGGGATTTCTGGCGCTGGAAACGCGGCGGCGCGTACCTGGGGATTCCTCTCGTGAACTACGTCGGGTGGTTCATCGTCGCCTTCGCGATCACAGCGGCTCTTGCGCTCATCGCCGCGGCCGCGGGGATCGCGCTGTTCGACAGCATCCCGCACGCACCGCTGATTCTGGTCTTCCTGGTGACCTGGCTGCTCCAGTTCATCGGGCAGTTCGTCTTCTGGGGCCTGCGGACATCCGCGATCGCCGGGTTCGTCGCGATGGGCCTCTTCGCCGCCGCAATGGTCGTGCGACTCGGATGGTGAGCGCTCAGCCGGACAGCTCCTGCTGCCAGCGAGCGAGACGGGCGAGCGCGTCGACGGGCCGCATCTGATCGAGATCCATGGACGCGAGCTCCTGGAGAATCAGCTCCCCGGGCTCGAACAGCCCGGCCTGTCCGGGTGCTTCGGAGACAGGCGGCCGCCGGGTGGCCACACGCGACGGCTCCTCGCGCGCGAGCAGGAGATCGAGGATCTCGGAGGCCCGGGCGATCACCGTCGCGGGCACGCCGGCGAGTCGGGCCACGTGGATCCCGTACGAGTTGTTCGACGGGCCCTCGACGACCTGCTTGAGGAACACGACCTGCTCGCCTTCCTCGCTCACCGTAAGGGAGAGATTCTTCAGGCCCTCCGCCTCGAGCGCGGTCAGCTCGTGGAAATGTGTCGCGAAGAGCGTCCGTGGACGGACCGAATGGATGAGGTACTCGGTGACCGCCTGGGCTATTGCGAGCCCGTCGTTGGTGCTCGTACCGCGCCCGATCTCATCCATGATGACGAGGCTGCGGCTCGTGGCGCTCCGCAGGATGAAGGCCGCTTCATTCATCTCGACGAGAAAGGTTGATTCGCCGCGGGCGAGGTTGTCGCTCGCACCGACGCGGCAGAAGATCCGGTCCACGACCCCGATCTCCGCCTCCTGCGCCGGGACGTAGCCGCCTATCTGCGCGAGCAGGACGATCAGCGCCGTCTGGCGGAGATACGTGCTCTTGCCGGCCATATTCGGCCCGGTGATCAGCGCGAAGAAGGTGCCGCCGGTATCAAGAGCAATACCGTTGGGCACGAATGCGCCCGAAGGAAGGTGGGCCTCCACCACGGGATGGCGTCCGGCCGAGATGACCAGCCGTTCGTCGGTCGTCAGCTGCGGTGCGGCGTACCCGTGCACCGTGGCCGCCTGCGCGAGCGACTGCAGCACGTCAAGCCGGGCAAGCGCTCCGGCGAGATCGAGCAGATCGTCGGTGTGCCGCGCAACCTCGTCGCGTAGCGCCAGGAACAGCTCGCGTTCGGTCTCGATGATCCGGTCGGCGGCATCGTTGAGCTGCGCCTCGATCGTCGAGAGTCGCTCGGTCGAGAAGCGTTCGGCGTTCGCAAGACTCTGGCGCCGCACGAAGTGCGACGGGACGCGTTCAGCGTTGGCCTTCGTCACTTCCAGGTAATGGCCGATGACCCGGTTGAAGCGGACCTTGAGGTTGGCGATTCCGCATGCCTCGCGTTCCTCTGCGACGTACCGCTCGAGTACGTCGCGCGAGTTGTCACGAAGGCCGTGCAACTCGTCGAGACGAGTGTCGTACCCTCGGCGGATCATGTTTCCCTCGGTCAGGAGCGTTGACGGCTCGTCCACGAGCGCCCTCTCGAGTAATCGACTCAGCTCGGCGCAGGCCCGGCGGGCCTCCGGAGAGAAGGATCGGCAGTACTCGAGATCGGCGGTCGGACCGCCGGCGAGGCTGTCGTAGAGGCAGAGCGCGTGATCAACCGATGTCCGCACCGCAACGAGATCCTTCGCATGCGCCCGCTCCATCGCAACGCGTCCGGTCAGCCGCTCGAGGTCAAGGACCTTGGTGAGCTCCTCCCGCAAACGACCGAGCTCGCGCTGATGGCGGTACAAAAGCGTTACCTGCGCCTGTCGGCGTCGTATCTCGTCGACATCCCGCAGCGGTGCGAGCACCCACTGGCGCAGCAACCGCCCCCCCATGGCGGTTCGGGTGAAGCTGATGCTGTCTATGAGCGTATAGCGCCGCGATCCATCCTGGAGATTGGCGACGAGCTCGAGATTCCTGATCGTGCTCTCATCGAGACCCACACAACGATGGCTCTCGTCGACCCGCAGATTGCGGACGTGCGAGAGGACGCTGCGGGCGGTGTCGCCGACGTAGTCGAGCAGGAGTCCGGCCGCCAACGGTGCATGAGACTCGTCGTCTATGCCGAATGCCTTCAGGTTCAGCACCCCGAGAACCCCGCACACTCGTTCGTGCGACGTGCGGACATCAAAGTTCCAGTCGGGATAGCGGTTCACGAGCAGACCGCTGCGTTCTTCGAGCGCCCGGGAGACGCCATCATGATCGAGCAGCGAGTGTTGCACGAGCGCCTCGCGCGGCTGCAGGCGGGCAAGTTCCCGCCGCAGGTAGACTGCTGCCTCGCTCATCGTGGATGATCCGATCCCGAACTCACCAGTCGACAGATCGATGTATGCGACGGACAGGCGGCCGCAGGCGGCGGCCAGCGACACCAGGTAATTGTTCGCACCCGCCTCGAGATAGTCCTCTTCGACCACGGTGCCGGGAGTGACGATCTCCACGACCTCCCGGTCGGCGAGCCCCTTTCCATCGGGCTGCCCGACCTGTTCGCAGACTGCGACCTTGCGGCCGGCACGAATCAGGCGCGCGATGTAGCCCCGCGATGCGTGGTACGGAACGCCACACATCGGCACACCCTGCCGGCTCGTGAGCGTCAACCCGAGCAGCTGCGACGCCTCGACCGCATCGCCCCTGAACATCTCGTAGAAATCGCCGAGCCGGAAGAACAGTATCGCATCGCGGTGCCGGTCCTTGATGCGGGCGTACTGCCGCATCATCGGCGTCGTGTCGCACATCAGCGGTACCGGGCGAGCAGCTCCCGTATGACCTTGTCGGTGATATCGATCTCCGGGCTGTACCAGAAGAGCCCCGTCCCCAGGGCGCTCGTCTCGAGCACCGAGGTATAGCCGTTGTCCTGCGCGACGAAGCCCACGGTGTCGTAGAGACGCTGGTAGAACTCCTCGCCGGCGAGCAGATTCTGCAGCTCTCTCTGTTCGGCAAACCATCGCTCGCGCATCGCGATGATGTCCTCCTGGAGCGCCTCTATGTCGTCACGCAGGCGCGAGGCGGTGCGACTGTCGTTGCGATCGAGCGCGGTGGCGCGTCTTCGCTGGTAGTCGTCGAGCAACTGTTCGGCGGCCCGCAGATCGGCGCGAAACTCCTGCTCCGCCCGCCGGTACTCGCGCACGGCGGCCGAGTCCTGGTAGAAGTTCAGCAGCACCTGCTCGAGGTCAAACACGGCGGTCGTCGTCAGCTGCTGAGCCGACGCGGAAACGCCGGCCAACGATATCATTAGAACTGCCAGCGCGGCACCGGCGGTACGAACGGCCGGTCGAGGCCGCAATCCACTCTTCATTCTCTCACTCCTTAGAACAGGTCTGCACCGATCGCGAAGACGAAATCGAGCCCGCCGTCCGGCCGGTCCCGGAAGTTGAACAGTCGTCCCTCCTGCCAGTCGATCGCCCCGGTCTCGTCGAGACGGAACCGCTTTGTCAGGTAGAGCCGGATGGGGAACTGCGGGATGGTGAACCGCAACCCGGCACCGAGCGTGAACAGCATGTTCTGCGGCCCGATCGTACCGATCTCCGCCGGCTCGTCCCAGAGCGCGACTGCATCCATGAAGGCGTCGGTCCACACGATCTGTTCGGCGATGGGTGACCGCAGCTCGACCCAGTTGTTCCACAGCGCCTCGCCGCCGGTGACCGGTGGCCAGCCGCGCGCGATGAACATCTGGTTCGTCGCGAGCAGGTCCGGACCGGCAATCGGACGATCGGCACCTGCGTACGCCGGAGGAAGCCAGAAGGTCGGCAGGATGAACGAGATACCGGAGTGGGCGGCGAGCACGGTCTTGAAGTTCCACTGTTCGAAGACGGGAATGTCCCACAGCGTCACGTACCCTTCCGCCCGGGAGTCGGTGCGGATGTAGTGACGGTCGCCAAAGAGGAATCCGCCCACGAAGGCGACGCTCTGATTCAGCAAATACCCTGAGGAGGGGCTGAGCACGAGCCCGCGACGCCTGTCGAGCGTCGCCGAGAGCGACAGCCGGTTCACGAGCTGCCAGTCGTAGAGCGACTCACGCAGGGTCGCGTCGAATGGCCGGTACTCGAGCGGATCGTAGCCGATGAAGCTCAGCGACGAGCGGACTCTCGTGCCCAGGCTCAGGGTGCCGAGCGGCGTGCGGAACCGGTAGCCGGTGTTGCCGCCGATACCGATGTTCCACTCGGTATACTCCATCAGGTACTGCTCGGGTATCGCAGACCGTCCACCGGCGAAGACGTAGTCGGTGACCAGATCGTACTCCTCGATCCTCTCCGGTGTCGCCTCGCCCGGGAAAATATCTCCGGCCTGGTAGGTTACGCCGTCGTACTCCGTCTCTTCGCGGAACACATAGTACCCCTGGAACGGATCGGGGACTGCGTTGCTGTCGCCGTCGCTGAACACCGGCGCAAGCATATCCTGCGGGATGTTGCCGCGCACCGTACGATTCACGTTCACATCCCCGCCGATCGACCACCGACGCCCTGCGAACCAGCGCTCGAGGAAATTGACCGTCAGGAGCTGCTCGACCGGAGAGAGCTGGGTCTGGAACCCGACCGTCTGGCCGCGTCCGCGGAAATTACGATCCGACCATCCGAGCTGAGCCGAAACCGGGAAGTCGGTGCCTCCCCCAAAGGCGACGCCGAACGTGATATCGGCGGTCTGGGCCTCCTCCACGTTGATCACGAGATCCATCAGGCCCTCTACGCTTCCTTCAGGCGTCTCCGGATTGATCGCGGAGAAGTACTGCAGATTCCTCAGGTTCTGAATACCTTCGCGAATGCGTGAGACACTGAAGACGTCTCCTACCTGCAGGGGTATCTCACGCAGGATGACATCGTCTTCGGTCTTTTCATTCCCTCGAACGAGGATATTCTCGATATGCGCTCGAGGCTGTTCGACGATCTGCATCACGTACTCGATCGAGAGCGCCTGCTCATCGCGCAGCTCCTCCACGTCGAACCGGTTGAAGATGTACCCGTCCTGGTAGTAGACGTCCTGCACCTCGGCGAGCCCTTCGCCAAGACGAACCGCATTGAGCACTGCCCCGTCGCGAAGGCGAATGAGCCCGCGCAGCCTCTCGTCTTCAAAGATCGTGTTGCCGCGGAAGTCAATACCGCCAAAGGTGTACTGGCTCCCCTCGTCGATGAACACGGTCAGCGTCAGATACGTGCGCTCGGCCTCTTCGTCGCGTTCGGTCTCCTGCACGATATCGACAACCCGGGCATCCACGAAGCCGCGCTCCCGGTAGTACTGCTCAATGCGTACCCTGTCTTCCTCGAGAACGCGGTCCTGGAAGACGCCCGGATTGAAGATGTTCTGCGCTTTCGTGTCCATCCGGCCTCGCAGCGTGGAGGCGGAGGCGAAGCTGTTCCCCGAGAACCTGATCTCGCGCACCGTGACCTGTCGGCCCTCGGAAATCGTAAACACGACCGTGCTTCGGACCGGCGGGCCGGCATCGAGTTCCTCAACCCGGCTTGAGACCTGCACGTCGGGATAGCCTCGCCGGAGATAGAGGTCCGCGATCGCCTGCTCATCGCGACGCCGTCTGGCGAGCGTGATCATGTCTCCGGTGGAGAGCACCACCTCGCTCAGCAGATCGGAGGTCCGAATCCTCCGGTTGCCCACGAACCGTACTTCGCCGACGGTCGCTCGCTCCTCCACGGTGAACCTGATGATGACCCCATCGGCGGTATCCGGTCTCACGGCTTCGGGCAGAACGCTCGTGAAATAGTCGAGCGCATAGAGGCGACGCTGCAGCTCGAGGAAGTTACGGTCGGAGAACGGCTCTCCTATATAGGGTTCCACGATCGGTCGCAACTCGTGTTCCGAGATAGCGGACAGGCCGACGAACCGGATGTCCCGGATCGTCTCTCCTACGTACCAATCGCTCTCCTGGGCGAGCAGCGGCATGGCAGAGAGGATGAGCAATACTGAAAGAGCACGTCGCATGTAGTCTCCTGTCTCCCGGGGTCAGTACGAATACTCCCAGGAGAAACTGATGGTGTTGTCGGCGAGGAAAAGAGAGCTCGGATCGCGCGGAAAGAAGCTCCACTCGAGCAGGAAGAACGGAGTTCGCCACTCCAGACTGAACTCTGACTCGACATCGATCCCTGCGAGGCTCGGTGGCTCATAGGCCAGCGGCTGCGATGCGCGCAGCTGCACGAGCAGCTCCAGGAACAGATCCGTTCCCAGATACTTCCCCATAAAAAGCGTCGTATTGTCCAGGTACTGTCCAAGAGAGGGCGCGCCCGTGTCAAGTGGGTAGGAGACCGGGCCGATCACGCCGCGGAGCAGGTTCTGAAAGAGCTGTGTACGGATGCTGAACAGGTCGAGCTGCAGCGCATCGCGCACGGAACTCTCAAAGCCGCGGATGATCGCGAACTGGCTCACCACGTCGCTCGTGAGCAGCACCGCATCCGAGAAGTCGAGCGGGCCGCCGCCTTCCCCGGCGAATACGCTTCCCCCAAGAAGCGCGATGATCGCCGCCTCGGTCAACGGCGGATCGCTGCGCCATCTGGGCGTGAACTCGCTCAGCGGTCGCTCTTCGGCGACCAGGTAGATCCGGACGGGCCCCTCGTCGGCGACCTCGCGGATCTCCGCGTTGACGGTCACCAGCGGATCGAACTCCACCTCGTTCTCGTTGAAGGTAATGCGGCCCTCACGGATATAGAAGCTGCGGTCGAAGTAGAACACCTCGCCGCCCTGGATACTCACGCCCCCGGTCAACGAGAAAGCCCCGGTGGTGCTTTCGTGGGTAACGCGCACCGTCTCCCCTACCCCGGCAAAGCCTCGCAGGATGGGAAACGCACTCGTCGGCCACCGAAACTCGACACCTCTCCCGGTACGGACCGTCAGGTCGACGCTGAGATCGTTCGGTTGCTCTTCGAGCGGCACCTCATCGGGAACCTCGGAAAGCGTGATCGTCATGGACGACCCGGTCACGGCCCCGGTCACCCTCGTGGAGGTGAGAGTCCCGTCAACCTGGACCGTCCCGGTTGCCCGCCCGTCGATCACCGCACCTCCGAAGTCGTAGGCAACGCGCACCGGGGCATCAGGCTCCGTCGCGATGTTGACCCGGAACTGCTCGGGCAGCCAGCGGTCCATCGTCATCTCCATGGAGACCCGGGCGCGCCCCGGACCGGCGGGCACGTTCATCTCCCGGGCGTGGAACATCTTCTCGTCAAAGACGACAAAGGTCCGCGCGGGCCCGATCGGGTCGGGAAGGACGTCGAGCTCGGCCATCACGTCGTCAACGACGAGTGTGCCGTAGAAGTCCGGGTCGTTGAGGGGGCCCACTACACGCAGACTGCCGGTTACCACGCCGTCGGTGAAGCCGAAACCCGGAGACTCGACCGCGGCCCAGAGCCGCCCCGCATCACCCCAGATGTTGATCAGATCGGCTTCGATCGCGCCGCCGTCTACGAGCCCGACGGCATCGAAGCGTACCGGCAGAGGCGCACCCACAGAGGCACGGAATGCCCCTCCGGGACGAACTGCCACCGAGAGCGCGCCATCGGGTCCTCCGAAGAACCGCGTCAAACCGTCTCCTCGCGAGACCGTGAAGGTCCAGTCGGGCGGAAGATCGTCGCGCACGGGAAGCCCCAGAAGCCGGATCGTTCCCGCGAAATCGGCGGTCGCGACCTGCTCTACCGCGGCGAGATCCGTGAATCCGCCGGCCGCCTCCACACCAACGGAGACACGCCCGGTCTCGGTCTGCTGCGCGAGTGTCGCGGTGAGCTCCAACGCGCCACGGTCCATCGCAAACGAGCCGCGGGCCCCCTCGACGTAGCTCCGGCCGTAGCGGCCGCCGGCCTCGATGAGACGGACCGAGGCAGGATCTACCTCCACCTCGGCGGCGAGCTCGATCGGGTCGTTGTTGAACTTGCCGCCAATGAGCTCGAACCGGCCGGCGGCGCTCAATGCATCGAGCGGCCCCTCAACGGCAAGCGATCCGGTCAGCGAGCCGCGAACCGTCTCGATCCCGAGACGCAGCAGTGGGAGCAGCCCGAACTGCGCCCTCGCGTCGATACTTCCGTCGGCGTATGCCGCGGCCAGCGAATATGTTTCGCCGTCCTCACCACTGAGATCGAGCTCGACGCTGCCTCTGCGTTCGCCAAGATCCCAGACGACGTCGCCACGCCCGGAAACCTCCGAGAACGCATCCGAGTATGTGAAGCTCGTGAGCCTCGCTCCCGCCGGAGAGAACGCCCCGGCGAGAGACACGTCGGAGACGGCGGCCGGACCGATCGGTATACCCGATGCGAGGAGCCGGTTCGCGCGGGCCGACCAGTCGGACGCGGAGAAGTAGTAGCCGTCGACGGAGAACGCAAGGCGACCGGCCTCCGCGCCGAGCAGAGGAAGCGGGAGGTCTCCCGAGGCGCGGAACACGATCTCGTCGCGTTCACCGAAGTAGAAACGGGCGTCCACATCGTAGAGCCCCTGGATCTCAAGACTGTTGTCCGGCTTGAACCGTCCGGTGAACTGGTACGGAATATCCTCTACCACGACGTCGCTCGTGAACCGCACGACACCGCCGTTTTCTATACGCGCTACGAAATCGCCCCGTCCTTCGTAGCCCTGATAACGGGCGAGCAGGTCGCGGATGGTGACCGAACCATCGACGTAGCTGAGCGAGAGAGACAGATGATCGTCGGCGTTCTGTGAGTCGAAGGCGTAGAACAGCGGCACCGTTACGGAGAGGCCCTCGGTCACGTCAATGTCGACCCGGGTATCGATGACGATCCCGCCCGGCAAGGCCGCCAGGTCGGGCAGATGGAGATCCGGAACGAGTGCCTGCTGGATCCGGATGAGTCGCTCAGGGACGATGCCGCGTGCATCGACGCGTCCGCGAGCGAAGCTGCCGTCCGGGTGGTGCTCGGTGGCGATCTCGAACCGCGCGTGCGTGCTTCCCTGGAGCTCTACCGTCAACTCGGCGGACGGCGCGTCGGCGAGCGATACGGATCCCCGCAGCGAGGAAAACGTCGACCCCGCGTACGCGAACCGTCCTGCGCTCACAGAGACCGTGTCGCCCGATGATCGCAGGTCGGCCGCCATCGTCAGCGGATCGATCCCGCCGTATGTCACGTTGCGGAGCGTCAGCCGGCCGGTCGGACGAAGGGGTTCGAGGCCGACAGTCCCCTCGAACTCGACGGTCCCCGCAGAGGACACGAACAGGAGCTCATCGATCAGGACGTTCCGCTCGTCACCGGAGAACCGCAACGTCACCTCGCCGGATGGAAGTCCGGAGAACTCCGGGATCTCGCTCAGCAGCGAGCCCCCGAAGGAGACTCGCTGCGGGGTCACCGTGACATTGGCCTGCCCCCGAACCGGCACGGCGAGGTACTGGTTGTAGGTGTCGTACGGTCCGCTGAGCCGGACGAGGTCACCAAGGCGGTACCCGTCGGCGAGGATACGAGCGTACAGCTCGCCTTCAGCGTCGATGTACCGCAGGTAGATGTCGATCGGGTCGCGGCTCTGGACGTTGCGTGCCTCGAGCACGCCGTCGCTGAACCGGACCTGGAGCACCTGCCCACTGATGACGGCAGCGTCACTCGAGATCTCGGGCAGCGCAAGCTCGAAGAGGGTCTCGCCGCTGTCCACGTTGACCGACCCGACCGCCTCGAAATACCCGGAGACGGAGGAAACGGGCAGACCGTTCGGGGTTCCTGCGAGGCGGAGGTCACCCTGCGCACGGACGTTGACGATCTGCTCGTGGATCGACGTCGTGAAGAACAGGCGATGCGTCTCCACGCGTCCGAGGGGCGACTCGAGGGAGAGCCGGATGTTGCGGCCGCTGACCGTCAGGTCGTCGGGCAGGAGCGCGGCCGCCGACGCATCGGCCCGGGCGGCCGTGAGATCCGCGAGAATGCTCGTGAACAGGTCGCCGGCGCGCGTATCGAAGGTGAGAACGGTGTTTTCGATCCGGACCTCAGAGAACGCCTCGGCGTATCGACCCTGCAGGAGCCGCAGTGGACGGTAGTAGATCCGCAGCTGCTGAACGGTCAGGAGATCTCCGGGATCCGTGTCGGTTCCGTGCACCGTAAGGTCACGGACGCTGAGGTAGCGCAGAATGGAAGGCGAGATACTCGAGTAGGTCACTCGTCGGCCGAGCAGTTGCTCGAGCTGCGTCACCGCCTCTGCCTTGGCCTGCGCAAACCGCCGATCGAACTCGGCTCGAGCGGGCCCGAGGACCAGCAGCGCCGCGGCCACCAGCACTGCCACCGCTGTGATCTGGACGGCTAGACGCACGATTGGTCGACTCAAAGGATTATCACCACCTTGATCGTCACCTCTCCTGCATATAGTGTACCACAGCAGACCTTGCGAAAAAAGGCAGGAAATGAGTCCGAAGCACCCGCAGAAAGGTCGATTCGTCGTGTTCGAAGGTATTGACGGGTCGGGAACCACCACCCAGTGTCGCATGCTCTCGCAGCGTCTGAGGAACGCCGGGCGGACGGTCTGGACGACCAGCGAACCGACCGGTGGACCGATCGGCCGGGTACTGCGCGACATACTCTCGGGCCGCCTCTCGGCGGCTCCGGAGACGGTGGCCTACCTGTTCGCCGCCGACCGGTCCGACCATCTGCTCGGTACGCGTGGCATCATCGAACGTCTCGACGCAGGCGAGCTCGTCGTCTGCGATCGGTACAAGCACAGTTCGCTCGCCTATCAGTCGGTGGAGAACGATCCACGTCTCGTCGCCGATCTCAACCGGCGGTTCGTCGATCCCGACATCCTGTTCTTCGTCGATGTCCCGGCGTCTGTCGGCGAACAGCGCATCTCGAGCAGAGCGCGGCGCGAGATATACGAGAGAATCGCCTTCCAGGAGCAGGTCCGCAGCCGGTACCTTGAACTGCTTGCAGACGAGAGCCGGTTCCGCGTGGAGATCCTCGACGGCTCCGGGACGCAGGCGGCGATCGCCGAAAAGATCTGGCTCGTCCTCCACGAGGCGTCGATACTCTAGCCATGAGTCCCCGGTTTCGAGGAACACTCCTGCTCGTGCTGCTGCTGATCGTGGCCGGTGAAACCCACGCGTACCGCCTGATCTACAAGGAACAGCTCTATCGGCTGAACCACCAGCAACTCTACATGTACCCGGAGGACTACGCAGAGAACATCCGGTGGCTCGAGCTCGCTCTGAAGGCCGACTTCGCCAATCCGCTGTACGCACTTGCGACGATCGAAACGCCCCGCGAATGGGAGTATTACCGCGCGCTCTTCTGGATGCACCTCAACCTGCACCTGGTCAACCAGTATCTCGGGTGGGCGAGCAAGTACATGAAGTTCGACGCCTACTTCTACAACTACCCGTGGCGCGACCAGAACATCGACAGCCTCCTGCGCAGCGAGAGCCTCTTCGAGATCGCCCGCTACTACTGGAGCGAGGCGGTCCGCTGGAGCGCGGAGGCCGCGCGGTTTCCGTGGCTGCACCTGAAGGAGATCGAGTACTGGGCCGACCAGAGCTACCGAATCGAAGAGGGTGATCTCGACTACGGGGCGATCATCGACCGGCACCAGGCGCGTCTCGAGCGCGTGCGTGCAGAGTTTCTCGCGATGGACGAGTCCACGTACTGAGAGCCTATCCGATCAGCATGGCGTCGCCATACGAGTAGAACCGGTACCGGCGCCTCACCGCCTCCTCGTAGGCGGCAAGCACTCGTTCGCGTCCGGCAAAGGCGGCCACGAGCATCAGCAGCGTGGAGCGTGGCGTGTGGAAGTTCGTGAACAGCATGTCCACCACCCTGAACCGGTACCCCGGCGTGATGAACAGCCGGGTTTCGCCGGAGAAGCCGACGATCGACTGCCTCTCTTCATCCCAGGCGCTCTCGAGTGTCCGAACCGACGTCGTCCCTACAGCGAGAATCGGACGTCCTGCTTCACGCGCGACGTTCAGTCGCCCGGCGACATCGGGAAGCAGCTCGCACCGCTCCTCGTGCATTTCGTGCCGTTCGATCTCGTCCACGCGGACCGGCAGGAAGGTGCCGATGCCCACGTGCAGCCGCACCCACTCGATCTGGATGCCGAGCTGCTCGATCCGCTCGAGCAGCTCGGCCGTGAAGTGCAGACCGGCCGTCGGCGCGGCGACCGAGCCGGGTTCCCGCGCGTACACCGTCTGATAGCGACTCTCGTCCTCGTCTTCGTCCTGCCTGTCGATATAGGGCGGCAGCGGCACATGACCCCAGGCGGCGAAGTACGCTTCATCGAGCGGCGTGTCAAATGAGAGGAGCACGAAAGCGGATCGGTGCCCGGTTACCGTCGCCGCGCGCCCGTCGGGGAATTCCACGACCGTCCCGACGCGAAGCCGCGACGGCTTGCGGGTCATTGCTTCCCACCGTGAGGAGCGGCCGGCGTCGTCGGTGCCCCCCGGCACCGCACGAACGAGCAGGAACTCTCGTTCGGAATCCGCACCGGCCACTCGGGCGGAGAACCTCGCCTTCCGGACCCTGCTGTCGTTGCACACCATCACCGTTCCCGGGATGAGCAGATCCGGCAGATCGGCCACCGCTCTGTGCTGCGTCTCTCCGGTCCCTCGATCGAGCACCATGAGCCTCGCCGCTTCGCGGCGGGCCGAGGGATGCTGCGCGATCAGCTCCCCGGGAAGGTCAAAAGAGAAGTCCGCCGTCTTCATGTGGCAGCTCGAGCCCCAGATGCTCGTACGCGCGAGGCGTCGCCACGCGGCCGCGAGGGGTGCGTTTGAGGTACCCCCTCTGGATGAGGTACGGTTCGTAGAAGTCCTCGAGCGTGTCGATCGCCTCGCCCACGGAAATCGCGAGCGTCTCGGCCCCGACCGGTCCTCCACCGTAGGTGGTGATGACGGTGCGAAGGATCTCGCGGTCATGTTCCTCGAGCCCCTCCGGATCGATCCTCAGACGCTGCATGCCCTCCTCCACGATCGTCGCGGTGACGGTCCCCGAGCCGAGCACCTGCGCGAAGTCGCGCATCCGCCGCAGAATCCGGTTCGCCACCCGCGGCGTGCCTCTGGCGCACCGCGCGAGGAGCTCGACGGTGTCTTCATCGACATCCACCTCGAGGATGGCGGCGCTGCGGCGGATGATCGACCCGAGATCGACGAGCGAGTAGTAGTCGATGCGGACCGTGATCCCGAACCGGCTGTACAG
Organism: Spirochaetales bacterium; assembly: GCA_007127335.1. Lineage (GTDB taxonomy): Bacteria > Spirochaetota > Spirochaetia > DSM-27196 > SLST01 > SLST01. The sequence goes on from SKZO01000328.1 coordinate 14,599, forward strand.
CGGCGCGGCGACGAGCCCGGCCTTCGTCGTGGCGCCGACGAGCGTGAACGGAGGCAACGGTATGCGGATCGTCCGCGCGGCCGGACCCTGCCCGATGATCCAGTCGAGCTCGTAATCCTCCATCGCGATGTAGAGCATCTCCTCGATCGCGGGCTTGAGCCGGTGAATCTCGTCAATGAGGAAGACCGATCCCTCGGAAAGCGTGGTGAGTATGCCGGCGAGGTCCTTTGGCTTCTCGAGCGCCGGTGCGGCGGTGACCTTGAACTCGCCGCCCATCTCGTGCGCGAGGATCGAGGCGAGCGTTGTTTTGCCGAGACCCGGAGGCCCGCTCAGAAAGACGTGGTCGAGCGCCTCTTCACGACCGCGAGCGGCCTCGACGAACACCCCCAGGTTCCGCTTCAGCTCGGCCTGTCCCTGAAACTGTTCGAGCCGTTGCGGTCGCAGCCGGTTCTCGAGCTGCTGCTCAGCCCCGGCGTCTTCCACCGACTCTTCTCCGTGAAGCAGACTCATCACCGCCAATATACCCTAACCGGACAGACGGACAATAGCGAGGCGAAAGATCTCCTTTTCGCGCTCGGCAGGGTCCGAACCAACCTCGAATCCGGCCGCGTCGAACTCGGAGCTCAATGCTGTCACCACCGAGTTGACCTCCGCCCGCTCGAACCCCATCTCGACGAGCGCATCTATGAGCTCGGTGTGGGCGCCGGCTGCCCCCTCCGCATCAACGACGAGCTTGCCTCGCAGCGTGAGGATCACCTTCTGCGCGGTCTTGCGTCCGAGACCGGGAAGACGCACGAGCCCGTCGACGTCTTCGGCCTCGAGCATGCGGATCAGCTCGGACGGGCTCGTTGCGGACAGCATCTTCAGCGCCGCGCGCGGACCGATGCCGCTCACCCGGGTGAGCTCGAGGAAGACACGGCGCTCCTCAGCACTCGAGAACGCGTAGAGGCGCATCTGGTCTTCGCGATGGTAGAGGTAGGTGAACACCCGCACCGGTTCCTTCCCCCGCCCCGAAAGACTGCGCTGCGTGTACCCGCTGACCTCGAGCTCCCACTCGACACCGCCGGTGGTCAGAAAGAGAGCGTTCGGACTCTGTCCGGTGATGGTGCCGGTGAGGCTGTTAAACATGACTCATGCGCTCCTGAAGGGGGCGGTGTGCGAGATGGCAGATGGCCGCCGCGAGGGCGTCAGCGCCATGGTCGGGTCGTGGTACCTCGGCAAGGCCGAGCAGGACGCGCACGAGTTCCTGCACCTGCTGCTTGTCCGCCTTGCCCTCGCCGACGATGCTCTGCTTGATAGCCTGCGGCGGGTACTCGAAGGCCGGGACCTCGGCGAGAGCGAGAGCCAGGAACGCAACCCCGCGCGCCTGCGCAACGGGAATGGCGCTCGTGGCATTGCGGGCGAAGTAGAGAGACTCTATACCCGCCTCAGCGGGACCGTACTCGGCGATGATTGCCTCGAGCTCCTGGAACACTGTGCGGAGTCTCAGGCCGACGGCGACACTTGCCTCAGTCGAGATGACCCCGTGATGTACGTAGCGATAGCGCGACCCGTCGGAATCGACGATGCCCCATCCGGTGGAGGCAAGCCCGGGATCGATCCCCACGACGCGTATCATCCGTCCGGTTCGAAGTCGTCCGGGATGTCGATATTGCTCGAAACTTCCTGAACGTCGTCGTTGTCCTCGAGTGCTTCGATCAGGCGAAGAGCCTTCTGGGTCTTGTCGTGATCGAGCGCGACCCGTGCCTCGGGAATCTTGAGTATCTCGGCGTTCTCGTGCTCGAACCCGGCCTCCTGCATCGCCCCCAGCACGCGCTCGAAGTCATCGGGTTCGCATGTCACCTCAATCGTGTCGCCTTCGGTCGTCACGTCGGCCGCGCCGGCCTCCAGCGCGCTCTCGAAGATCTCATCCTCACCGTACTTCTCCGTGCTGTACGAGAAAACGCCCTTCCGCGTGAAAAGATAAGAGACGCATCCGTTTTCGCCGAGATTCCCCCCCTGCTTGGCGAAAATGCTGCGCACGTCGGCAGCGGTCCGGTTCCGATTGTCGGTCAGGCTGTCGACCATGATCGCTACACCGCCCGGGCCATAGCCTTCGTAGGTGATCTCGACGTACTCGGCGCCCTCGAGGTCACCGGTCCCCTTCTTGATCGCCCGGTCTATGTTGTCCTTGGGCATGTTCGCGGTCCGGGCCTTGATCACCGCCTGCCGTAGTCGCGGATTTGCCTCTTCATCACCGCCGCCCATCCGCGCGGCAACGGTAATCTCCTTGATGAGCTTCGTGAACAGCTTGCCGCGCTTCGCGTCCGCTGCCCCTTTCTTGTGGCGAATAGTCGCCCATTTGCTATGACCTGACATTGCGAAAGGAACGGTACCACCGTGGATGGCCGCTGTCAAGAAAGCCGGTATCGCTGGATCACGGTATCCGAACGATCACGGTCTGCCGAATCGGCGCAGAGGCCAGTACCGGATCCACAGTCGGCTCACCAGATCGGACGTCGTGATCGTTCCCCAATGGCGGGAATCGAGGCCCTTGCCGCGATCATCAGAGAGCACGAAATACTCGTCATCACCAAGGGTGATGCTTTCGGCCGACGCCCCGAACGGGTCGAGCGGCTGCCAGGAAGTCGGACGCTCACCCGTGGTGATGTCGTAGCCTCGCGCAGAGAGAGCAAACTCATTGGCAAACTCCCGTGCCCCGGCAGGCCTCACATACGCGATGAAGCGTTCGATCCGGATAGTATCTCCGGGCAGTCCGATGATGCGCTTGATCTGAACCGACGAGTCCCATGCGTCGCCATCGTCGACCCGTCGGTGCCCGAGCGTGAAGAACCGGAGGAAGGGATCGGCAAGGCGAGCCGCGACCCCGATTCGAGGCACGTAGCCGGGACGGATGACCGCAAGCTCGCCGCGGCCGGGAGCGCGCACTCCGGGAAGTACGGCGTCGAACACCCTCAACCGCGGTCCGTAGGCGAGAGGAATCGCGAGGAACCGTTCTCCGGGCCGCAGCGTCGGCACCATAACGACCGTCTGGTGCACAACACTCTGGACGACGAAGGCGGTGACGAACTGGTGGATAACGAAGACGAGCACCACGAACCCGAACAAACGGCGGACCCGACGGCCCGGCGATCCTGCCCGACGATACCCGGCATAGCCTCTGCCCGAGCGCGAGATCATCTACCGGATCGCTCCGAGGCGGCCCAAAGGCCAGTACTTGAACATCGCCCTGCCGAGCACCTTCGCTTCTCTGACCGGGCCGAAATAGCGTCCGTCGAGCGAGTTGTCACGATTGTCGCCCACGCCGAACACCCGGTCGACCGGCACATACCAGCCGAGCGCATAGTAGGCATGGCGGGCCGCATTGCGTTCGTCGTGCGGGTTCACCTTGGCAAGCTCGCGTGTTCGGTACCGGTCGAGCTCGAAGGGATCCACGGCGCCGTTTCGTTGCACCGCGCGCAACGCCTGCTCCATCTCGGCATCAGGGCGCAGGCCGAGCTGGCCGAGCGCGGCGGCGCGCCCGGCGTCAGGGTAGAGCCCATAGAGTTCCTCGGGTATCATGCGCCTGATCCCGTAGTCGAGCCCGAGCGAAGCGGCAAGCGAACGCTCGGGCACCCACTGCTCCTCGCCTGCGAGGAGGACATCGAGCTCCCCTTCCCGGTTGCGGAACCGGTCGCCACCCACCCCGACCGCCCGTTTGATCAGAAACTGGGCACGCGGCTCGCCTGTTTCGTCGCGATCGATGTCCACGAACGAGAGCGTCACCATGTAGAGCACTCGCTGGAGAATCTCAAAGGCAACGCCCCGCGAGATATAGCTGGGATTCTCGAAGATGACCACCTCGCCGCGCTCGGGTTCGGTGAATCCGGGAAGCTTCACGAGCCCCGGCAACAGCTCCGGGCCGTAGATGACCTTGTTGACGAATATGCGGTCGCCGAGTTGGAGCGTGTCGCGCATGGAGCCCGACGGGATCTGGTACGCCTGCAGCGCATACTGGTTGATCAGGAGCACGACGCCGGCAGCCCAGAGAAACGCCTCGATCCAGTCGACCACGACGTGCTTCTGCTGCTGTTTGATCTTCTTGCGCAGTCTGCGGCGTTTTCGCCACGTCAGGAAGCGTTCGGTAAACGCGGTCAGACGGGACCAAGTGTCATCCATATCGCATCGGAAGGTAGCATGAGCTGCCTCGCGTTGACAACCCGAGGACTGCGTACCTATAATCCGCGCAATGAAGGAAGCCGAGCAGCAAGCTCCCGAGGACGTCGAAGTCAGGCTCAGACCTCTTCTGGGCGTTCAGCCACGAACATACGTGCCCGTACTCTACGGCATCGCGTTGCTCCTGCTGCTCGTCCTTGTCCTCGTCTATCCGGGCATCCGACGCCACGGATCCATGGTGACCGTCGTCACGACTCCCGCAGATGCCTCGCTCCTGGTCGACGGGGTACGTCGCGCGACGACTCCGGATACGGTGTTCATCAACTCGGGGACCCGAACCATCGAGATCCGGCGACCCGGATTCGACACCTACCGCTCGACCGTGGACATAAGCGGGCGACTCATCGGTTCATGGATTGTCCCGCACCGGACCACGATTCGCGTGGAGCTCACCGGGGCTGACGTGCAGACGCTCGCCCGGTCCGCCCTGACGGAGTTCGCCGGATGGTCTCTCGCCGGTGAGGCAAGCGGCCAGTATCAGTTTCCTCCCGTTGCCCGCCAGGCGGCGGCTGACTTCAGAGCGGCAGCCGGCCCGGGCGCCGCCGCCGACGCATGGGAGGGCTTCGTGACCGAAGGCCTGCCCCAGGTCGCTTCTCAGGCGCTCCTGAACGACCTTGCCGCTGCCGCGCTCGCTGCCGGCGGAGACGGACCGGTGGCCGTGCCTTCGGGAATCGCACAGGCGGTAGAGCTGCTCGCGAGGACGGCGAGCGAGAACCGGCTCCTCCCGCTGCAGATCGCCTCGGCGGCCGGTCCTGACAGCGGGCGTCTGGTGCGCGAGACGCCCTGGTTCCGATCCGCCACCGCGAAAGCGGATGAGCTGTCCACCCGGCGGCTCGACGGCGCGGAGGTGCCGGTGGGCGCGCCGGTGACATACGCACTTGGCCTCTCCTTCGTCGAGATGCCCGCGGGACAGGTGGTCCTGGGTGATGCCCGTCGGGCCAGACGCGGCGGCGACATGCTGTACGAAGTCGAGCTCTCCTCCTTCCTCATCGCCGCCACGGAGCTCCCGTTCTCCGCGTACGAGGCGTTCCTCGACGCGAACCCGGGCTGGCGCGAAGGACGCATCGACGAGCTCATCGGGGCAGGACTGGTGGATCGGGACTATCTGCGGGACATCGACGTGATGCGTGAGGTGCCTGAACGTCCGGTGACCGGCGTCTCAGCCTTCGCCGCCGAGGCGTTCGCCGATTGGTACTCCACCCTTTTGCCGGAGGGGCTCGAGGCACGGCTTCCGACCGAGGCCGAGTGGGAGTACGCAATGCGGATCTCCGGCGCAGACGGCGGGGTCTTCTTCGAGGCGCGTACCGACGGCCCGGTCCCGGTCTCGCGGGCCGGCGCCGGACGCGCCGGCATCACCGGTATGCTCGGAAATGTCTGGGAGTGGACGGCAGACTGGTTTGCGCCATATACGGCGGTCCACGGCGGCGAAGCACCTGGAACGGGAGCGCACAGGGTCGTCCGCGGAGGAGGATGGGGAACCGACTGGATCGGCTTCAACCCTTCCGACCGGGGATCGCTCGACCCCGCATGGTGCTCCTCCTTCGTCGGCATCAGGCTGGTCCTCGCCCCGGCGCCCGGATTGTGATACGTTCGACCTATGCCTGAAGGAGTCAAGGTCGTCTCCCGCAACCGACGCGCGTATCACGACTACAACATCGACGAGAAGTTCGAGTGCGGCATCGAGCTCGCGGGTAGCGAGGTCAAGTCGATCCGCGGAGGGCACGTCGCATTCGCCGACTCATACGCGCGCATCCGCGACGGCCAGATCTGGCTCGTCGGCCTGCGCATCTCGCCGTACGATCAGGCGAGCATCTTCAACCACGAACCCGACCGCGATCGCCGGCTCCTGATGCACAGGGACGAGATACGACGTTTGCGCAGACGGGTCGACGAGCGGGGATTCACGCTCATACCGCTCCAGATCTACTTCAAGGGGGGGCTCGTGAAGGTCGAGATCGGCCTGGGAAAGGGGAAGCGCGAGTACGACAAGCGCCAGTCGATCAAACAGCGCGACCAGCGCCGTGAGGCTGAGCGCGAGATGCGGGAGCGGTTCTGATGACACCGAGCGAGCTTGACGGATTGCGGGAGTTCGCCGTGTCGACGGCGCAGGAGGCCGGCCGGCTCACGCTGCGGTACTTCCGGGGAGAGTTCGACGTCGAGACCAAGTCGGACAACAGCCCGGTCACGCGCGCCGACCGGGAGGCAGAGGCGCTCATCCGCAGGACGATCGCCTCGCGGTTCCCTGAAGACGGGATCCTCGGGGAGGAGTACGGCTACGAACCGGGCGCCGGGATGCGCACGTGGGTTGTCGACCCGATCGACGGGACGAAGTCATTCGTCGCGGGCGTCCCGCTCTACGCCGTCCTGATCGCGCTCGTGGAGGGCAGCTACTCGGCCGGGGAGATCGCAACGTCGCGGGTCCTCGCCGGGGTCATACACGTACCGCCGCTCGACGAGACGCTCAGCGCGGCACGCGGCTGCGGCGCACACTGGAAGACGACTCAGGGCGTGCGCGTAGCGACGGTCTCTGATCACCGCCGGCTCGAGGGCGCCCGGATCGCCACGAGCGACTTCTCCGATCTGCACCGCCGCGAACCCGATCTCGCCCGCCTGGTGGACGCCGGCTCCGGACTCTCACGAACCTGGGGCGACGCCTATGGCTATCTGCTCGTCGCCACCGGCCGCATGGACGCGATGATCGATCCGGTGGTAAGCCCCTGGGACATCGCACCGCTACCCGTCATCGTCGAAGAGGCAGGCGGCAGGTATACGTCGCTCGACGGTTCTGCGGTCCTGTCAACAAGCGCGGTCGCGACGAACGGGGCGATCCACGACGCTTTGCTGCTCTCGTGACGCTTGCGGAGCGATTGACTGCAGGCCCGTTCGAGGGTATCCTCAAGAGCAGAGGGGGTGTACCGGATTCGACTGCGAATCAATGGTGACTCTTGGATGCAGGCTGAGCGCTACCTCATAAAACTGGCACAATGTATCTGCCGACAACAACGCAGATTTTGCTCTCGCTGCGTAAGTAGCGAAGCAATCAATCGTCGCGCAAGCGGCGACGGGCGCCCGGGGCGCAGTCCTGAGAACCGGGTTGCTTGACACTAAACCAGGACTTGATCCGCAGGTCGTTCGGCCGCCTGCGGGTGACAAAAGGCCGGACTACGCCGGGTCGGGACGTCCCTTTCCTTGTCTCGGCGGAATCACAAGATGGGACTAAGCCTGTAGTATCCGGTGTCCGGGTTCGTAGGACGCGGGTTCGACTCCCGCCACCTCCATTCTCACCGCAGCGGAAGCAAGGGGGGCACGGGACCCCTTGCGATCATTGCAGAACCGCAGGTTCTGCGGAAGCAAGGGGGGGCACGGGACCCCTTGCGATCAT
>SKZO01000058.1 GCA_007127335.1 Spirochaetales bacterium
GAGCTCGACGGCCGCCGTCTCACCTTCACCCGCGACGGCCGGCGGCTCGTCGACCGCGAGACCGGCTCGAGCTGGACGATCACCGGCATCGCGGCCTCGGGCCCGCTCGAGGGCAGAAGGCTCGAACCCGCGCTTTCGGTCGAGCACTTCTACTTCTCGTTCCGCGCGTTCCATGGAGAGTAGCGTCGGCTGATCCGGCCGGACCTCCGCCCACTCAGCCGATCAACCCCACGACGTACCGGTACCTGAAGGTTCCGGGGTGAATGAGGTGCTCTTCGTCGATGCACTTGTACCAGCCGGTGTCGCCGCCGAGGCCGAGGTGTCGTTGGGATAGTGACTCGTGCGTACCGCGTTGAAGTTGAGCCGCTTCATCGCGACGATTTCGGCACGCATCCGCTCGAGCGAGGGGAGGCGGCCCGACTGCGGGTCGTGCTCGTGCCGGTCGACTCCACGGACGATCAGTCGCCGCCCGGGCCGACGAGCACGACGACAACACGGTAGAGCGTCGGTATCTCATCGCTCCAGAGGGCCACGTTCGCCACGGAGAGGCGAGCGCGAATGTGCGCCGCGGGCTTCGCGTAGAGGATGACCGACCGATGGATGCCCGACGCGTGCCAGTAGTCCTGGTCCTCGAGGTACGACCCGTCGCAGAAGCGCATCACGTGAACGGCGAGCCGGTTTGGCCCGGGCTTCGCATATCCGGTGATCCTGAACTCCGACGGGAGCTTGCTGTCCTGCCCGTATCCGACGCACTGGCCGTTCACCCAGATGCAGAAGGCCGACTCGACCCCCCCCGAACGAGAGGTAGAGCTCCCGGTCCGCCCACGTCGGCTCGCGCGGTGATGCGCCGGCACAGGGGGCCGCGAGGTGTGGCGAACCGGCGTCGACGGCTACGAGCGGGAGCCGGGTGGGTACTTCACCTGCCATTCTCTCCAGGGATGCACTGCAGCGAGACGGCATCAGGGTCCGTGACGGTTCACACAGGTCGCGGAAGACGAGTATCATGGGACCCATGAACGACATCGAGCGAGCGCTGATGCACGGGCTGTTCGTGCACCTCCACCACAACATCGACAAGGCGATCGACTTCGGCATGTTCCGGGAGCTCAACGAGCAGGTGGCGAAGGTGTCGCCGGGAGCGCTCCTCGTTGGACCGGACGCGAACGACGACGCGGCGGTCTTCCGCATGCCCGGCGATGACGGGCTGATGGTGGCGAAGATGGAGAGCCATTGCTCGCCCTGCGTCGCGCGGCCCTACGACAGCGCGGCCACGGGGGCCGGAGGCGCGATGCGCGACGTCGTGGCGATGGGGGCCCGTCCGCTCTTTCTGCTCGACTTCATTGGGACGCGCTCGCCGGATGAGCCGGTACTCGTTGGACCGTGCGCCTTCTTTGGCAACTGCACCTGCGGCACGTGTGAGACGATGACGAGCGGCGAGCGGATGAACCTGATGGTCAAGGGAATCCGCGACATGTGCGCGACGATGGGCGTCTTCGTCGTGGGGGGCGGGCTGTCCACCTCGTTCACGGACATCGTGCCGGCGGTGGTCGCGGCGGTGATTGGGCGCATGGAGACGAGCTCACCGCTGACCAAGCCGGCCAAGCGCGCCGGCGACCGGCTCGTGCTCCTGGGACGCACCGGTACGGACGGGAACGACACGCTTTACCGCGCAGGTCTTGCGCCCGCAATGCGCCCGGCGGTGGCGCTCTTCGCCGAGGAGCGAACGACGATGGATGCGGCGCTCGCGGTAGTCGCGACCGGGAAGGTCAACGCCTGCTCGGACCTGGGGGCCGCGGGGATTGGCGCGGCGGTCAGCGAGTCGGTCCGCTTCGGAGGGCTGGGCGCGGAGGTTGACCTGAAGGCTGCTCCGGTGAATGCCGACGAGATAACTCCTGAAGAGGTGCTCATCTGCGAGACCCAGGCCCGCATGGTCTTCCAGGTCGCGCCGGCCGACGTGGAGGAGGTCCTCGCGGCGGCCCGGGCGAAAGGAGCGCCTGCGGCCGAGATCGGCGAGATCACCGCTGCAACCGAGGCGGTTTTCCGTTACGGCGCAACGCAGATCGCTCGGATTCCGCACACCCCGCCGCCGGGGTTCGTCCGCGCGTAGAGGTCCAGGCCGCCGCCGGCCCGCTTACGCGACGTGCTCCGGCTCGTCGGGCCTGTCCTCCGGGTCATCCTCCGTCTCTGCTACGGACGTGGAAAGGGCGACGGGTACCTTGCGTCTGCGCGCGAAGCCGTTGGAAATCCTGTCGATCACGATCGCCAGGAAGACGATTGCCAGGCCGGCCTCAAAGCCCCTTCCAATGTCAACGCGGTTGATCGCCAGAAGCACCTCCATGCCCAGACCGCGGTTCCCGATCATGGAACCGATCACGACCATAGCGAGCGCCATCATCGTTGTCTGGTTGATGCCTACGAGAATGGACGAACGGGCAAGCGGCAGCTGCACATCGCGAAGGAGATCCCATCGATTCGCGCCGAATGCCTTGGCGGCCTCGATCGTCGCGGCTGGAACCTCCCGGATTCCCACGTCGGTCAGCCTGATCACGGGTGGAATCGCGTAGATGAGGGTTGCGAACGTCGCCGGCACCCGACCAAGGCCGAACAGCATGAGTGCCGGGATGAGGTAGACGAACGAAGGCATCGTCTGCATGCCGTCCAGGATTGGCCTCAGCAGACGCTTGACCGAGTCGCTCCAGGCCATGAGGATACCGATCGGGATGCCCAGAGCTACGGCGATCACCACAGAGACGATCACAACGGACAGCGTCGTCATCGCCTCCGCCCAATACCCGAACGTCCCGACGAGGATGAGCAGGACGGCCATCCCAAGCCCACTGGTCCACTTGCCGATCGCCCGCCAGGCAACAAGACCGACGAGAGCGACAAGGACAAACCATGGTACGAAGATCAGCGCTCGCTCGACGTTGATGAGTACCTGAAGACCCACGGAACCAATCCAGTCGAAGAGCCCACCCAGGTTGGTGAGGATCCAGGTCATCGCCTGATCAACGGGCCCTGCAAGCGGTAGCCGCAGCCAGCCGGGAAAGTCAAGCATCGCTCGCCTCCTCAGACGGGTCGGGAGTGTGGAGCGCCTCAAGGATCGATCGCGGGCGTATCACTCCAAGGAGCGTCCCGTCGGGGTCCGCCACCGGGAGAGGATAGCTTCCCGCACCAACGAGGCCGAACAGGTCCTGGATGAGAACGTCGGGGTCTACCGGGTCCGGCCGAATCAGATCCGCCGCTTCGATGTGCCTGATGCCTTCCTTGATCAGGGTGTCAACGAGATCACGGGAACAGATGCCGAGATAGCGCTGCTTCTTGTCCACCATGAATGCCCAGTCGCGCCTGTGGTGCACGAGCTCCGCAAGCGCCGCCCTCGGGCCCTGCCAACGATACAGCAGAACCTCGGGATCATCCATGACCGTCCTGGCAGTGAAGACTCCGGCCGTCGATGCATCCCGGGTGAAGGCGCGCACGTAGTCGTCGTGCGGATTGCTGAGAATCTCCTCGGGTTCCGCGATCTGGACGATCTCACCGTCGCGCATGATGGCGATTCTGTCGCCAAGCTTGAGCGCCTCATGGAGATCGTGCGTGACGAACACGATCGTCTTGCCGATCTGGTCCTGTAGATCCACGAACTCGTCCTGCAGCTGACGTCGTATGAGCGGGTCAAGACCGCTGAACGGTTCGTCCATGAGAAGGATGTCAGGGTCCGTGGCCAGTGCACGAGCGAGACCTACGCGCTGCTGCATCCCGCCCGAGAGCGAATCAGGATAGTACGACTCCCATCCGGTCAGTCCGACGGTAGCAAGCGCGGCGCGCGCTTTCTCCTCCCGTGTCTTCTGATCTTCCCCGCGAAGCTTCAGCCCGTAGGCAGCATTCTGCAGAACGGTGTAGTGGGGCAACAGCCCGTAGCTCTGGAAGACCATACTGATCGAACGTCGTCTGAAGTCCAGCAGTTCGCGGGTTGACATTGCCGCCACGTTCTGCCCGTCGACCCAGAGGGTCCCGCGTGTAGGGTCGATCAGCCTGATCAGCGTTCGGATGAGCGTTGACTTGCCGCTCCCGGAGAGGCCCATGAGAACGAAGAGCTCCCCCGGTCTGACGTCGAAGCTCACATCGCGGATGCCGACGACGTTCCCCGTGCGGGCCTGCAGCTCCGTCTTCGAAAGCCCCCGGTACTCGTCGTCAAAGACGTGGTCAGGATTCTTCCCGAATACCTTCCAGAGGCCTTCGACCCGGACGGCGGCATCGCCGCCCGGTGGTCGAGTGATCATTGCGTCTGCTTCGTCGGTCAGGGTAGCGCCGCCCGGACGTTCTCGGCGACCTGGTCGGGTACCCACTGCGTCCATAGATCCTCCCGGTTCTGCAGGAACCAGATGGCGGCCTCCTCCGCGTCGTCCACCATCGTATCAAGCACGTTGAGAAACTCGTTGTTGTCCTCGACGCTGGTGCTGTAGTTGGAGAGGAACTCGGCCACCTCCGGCATGTTCTCGTAGCTCTCCGCGTTCATGAGGATGTCGACGTCTGCCGGTGGAAAACCGGTGCCCTCGATCATGACCATGTCGAGCTGGTACATGATCGCCGTTGGCTCCCAGTAGTACCCGATCCACGGCTCACCGCGGTCGTAGGCACTCCTCATGGAAGCCGCAAGCGCGGCGCCTGAGCCGGGAAGGAAGGCAGTGTAGTAGTCAAACAGACCGTACTCTTCCATGAGCTCTTCGCTGGTCTCGGTAGCGGCCCAGCCGGGGGGACCCACGTATATCCGGCCCTTCCCGGGATTCTCCGGATCCGGTACGAGATCAGCGTACTCCGGCAGGTCCTCGATGGACCTCAGGTCCGGGGCAGTCGCCTCGATGCCGCGCTCCGGGTCGCCTTCGATCATGAATCGTGGGACATACCACCCCTGGGGTCCGTCGGGAAGGTTCACGCCAAGATTCACGACCGATCCGGCCTCCATCGCAGTCTCATAGACTTCCGGGAAATTTGAGTGCCACGACTCCATGTTCACGTCGATCTGGCCGCCAATCAGGCCGTTGAACAGCGGGATGGTGTCACCCGGCAAAAAATCGGCCGTGTACCCGCCGTATCCGTTTTCCAGAATGAAGGCGGCGATGCGGTTGTGCACAAGAATGCTGTCCCATGACGCATCCGCGAAGACGATCTGGACGACATCCTCCCTATCCGGCTGTCCGGCAGCGAACACACCTGCAACGGTAACCACGGCAAACGCCAGAACGAGGGCCATTGCCCTGCATATGTTCCTCATAGAAACTCCTTCGAGTAATATGCTTTGAACAATACACTCATGGCGTGACACGGTCAACTTGAAATGAACTCAGAGAAATGCCCTCTCCGGCGGATGCCCTCGGGATGATACTAAATGACTGTATTATATAGAGGTATACGTCAATCTCGTTGATGCGGATCTCAGTGGGAGAAGAAGCCTTTTCCGCACTGAATATTCGGACTCAATGGAGTGAATACTGGTGCCAAAATTGTTGTCGTGTAGTGAAGCGCCAGACGAAACAGGGGGCAACAAATTCGGCACCAGTCTTCGAACGATTGGGCCGACGTGGAAACCGACCGGAGGAACACCACCTACAATATCTTCTCAGGCGGATCGCGTGTCATCGTGGACGGGCTCCTGGCCAGACGCACGGTGGGCATCGCGGCCTTCGTGAAGGCGTCCCTCGCGATATCCGTGGCGCTCGCGGTTGGGTAGGACCAAGCGCCTTCGACGGGTGGACCGACGCTGTGGTCGGTGGTACGCTGTGACCGGGTCGGCTGCGGACGCGCCCGGCATCACCAAGGAAGCCTATGAGAGTAGACGAGTACCATCTGGTGGACGATTCGGGCAGGCCGTTCTTCTGGCTTGCAGACACGGCCTGGAACCTCTGGTGCCGGGGAACCCCGGAAGAATGGGATCGCTACCTGGCGGCGCGGGGACGGCAGGGGTTCAACGTCGTCCAGTTCGTCACGGGCTGGTGGCGCGGATGCACGAGACCGGTGCACGGCCAGCCGTTCATACTCTCGGACGGCGAGCTCGTGTATGACGAAGCCGCGTGGGACTCGCTCGACCTGCTGTTCCGGAAGATCCGCGACGCCGGCATGGTCGCAGCGCCAATCAACCTCTGGACGCTCACGGAGATCGATCCCGGCCGGATGTTGAGCGAGGCCCAGTGCATAGAGATCGCCCGCAGACAGGTCGACAGGTGGGAGGGTCCAAACGTCGTCTGGATGCTCGGCGGCGACGGGAACTACACTTCGCCGGATGCGGAGGCCCGATGGAAACGGATCGGTCGCGCCGTCTTCGCAGACCACCCGAACGCTATCGCCACACTGCACCCCTGCGGGGTGTCCTGGGTAGGCGACGCGTTCGCCGAAGAGACGTGGTACCGGATCGCGTCGATCCAGAGCGGGCACGGCTCGCAGGAGCCCGATCTGCGGTTCCTCGTGGACGGCGAGTACGCGCGCGCGTGGAAGCGCACGCGAAAGCCGTTCATCAACCTTGAGCCGAACTACGAGGATGCGCGATCCTACCACGAACGGAAGCACCTCACCGCCTACCACGTGCGCCGTGCGTCGTACTGGTCGCTACTCGTTGCTCCCCCCGCGGGGGTGACCTATGGGATCGGATCGATCTGGATGTGGGCGCAGACCGAGGGAGAGATCGCCGAGAACCACGACGAGTCCTGGGCGGGGAAACCCTGGCACGAAGAGCTTGATACGCCCGGGGTACGCTCGATAACGGTGCTGCGGCGCGTCTTCGAGCGGCTGCCGTGGACCCGGATGCGCCCGTCTCCCGAGCGCCTCCTGAGTCAGCCGGGACGGGAAGACCTTGAAGCATGGCAGGCAGTTGCGGCAACACCTGAGGGTGACTGTCTCGTCGCCTACGCGCCGCAGGGCGGAAGGCTCGAACTCGACCTCACCGGGCTGCGTGACGGGCTCAACGTATACTCCGTGGATCCGGTGTCCGGCGACTGGCAGGATCGCGGCCCGTGCAGGCCCGACCCGGAACTCTTCACGCTCACGCCCGGCCCGGAGTCCGACGGGCTCATCGTCGTAACCGCCGGCAGC
>SKZO01000375.1 GCA_007127335.1 Spirochaetales bacterium
AGACGCATGTCGCCGCTGCTCCCCTTGGGCAAGTCCGAAAGTGCGTAATCCCACTGCTTCGGTTGAAGCTCATCGCCCACGGGTTCAGCATGTGGTTCGTTGGCATCACGCACGCAACGGAAACCGACACTGATCAGCCCGGTTCCAGCGAGCACCTGTTTCCGACGCGCGACCCTGAGATCCATCGCATTGCTGTGATAGCAGCCACCACGGCACACGCGTGACCCGCCCCATCCGTCAGCGAAGGCTGCCGTGTCACGAATCGTATCGTCGTACCTGAAGAACCAGTCCTCACACCATTGCCAGAGATTCCCGGCCATGTCGTACAGACCGTAGGCGTTGGGTGCAAACGATCCGACAGGGCTGGTGTACTCGAAACCGGACGAGTGCCGGAACTCACGCCAGGGGTATCGTGTGTTCCGGTCTGCGAAGTTCGCTCGATGGCCGTCAGGCGGTTCATCACCCCACGGGTACACCGCACGGGTCAACCCTCCACGAGCGGCATACTCCCACTCTTCCTCGGTCGGCAGCCGCTTCCCCGCCCATCGCGCGTAGTCGCGGGCTACCCAATGAGCGACGTTGACGACCGGGTAGTCAGGATACGACCGGAAATAGTCAGGCATTGTCGGCCACCCGGGGTTCTCCGGGTACGGAGTCCCAGTCGCCTCGCAGAATCTGCGAAACTCTTCGTTGGTTACCATTCGGTCGTCCATGTAGAACGACTCCACGGTTACTCTGTGAACGGGCCGCTCTTCAGCGTAGGCACTATCGTTTCCCATGTCATACCCGCCCCCAGGAACGAGTACCATCGTCTTACCGTCCGCGGAAGTCGTGGAATCAGTCTGAACCACGTGATGCCCCCAGTTTCCTTGCAGTTGCAGAAGAGCCGGAGGGAGAAATCCGGTCTCCCTCCGTGTCTCTGGATCATTATTGCCAGTACCGCTCAGTACTCAGGACCGGTGTAATCGTACTGAATATCGGGCCGACTCTTGTCGGTCTGGATCTCGTTAACCTCCTGGATTATCTGCGCACCGCCGGCGCGAAGCCAGTTCTCAATCGCCTCGTCGAACAGCGACATAGGTGCGTCTGGATCTATGACAATCTGCTCCTGCATCGGCGTGATGTACTGTGCGGTGAGTTGGCTTCCGATCTCCGCTTCCGTCGGGGAGAAGGTCATCCGGTTGTAGTTAGGAAACACATTGGCCGCGGAGGTCTCGAACATGTCGCGGATCATGTCGATCCGGTCATCGAGCCCGCGAGCCTTCAGCGTGTTGTACACGTCGCGCCAGCTCTGGCCGTGATGCGGCACGACGTCGGCAGACTTGAGCGGGAACTGCAGCGGCTCGACGTTGGGCCGCTTGAACCCGGGCTTGCGATCCTCGTCGAGTATGGGAATGCGGTCGCCCTGCTCGTTGTACTCGAACATCTCTCCTTCAACTCCCCACCGCATGAACTCGTACCCATCAGTGTAGTACCAGCTCAGAAAACGGAAGATGCCGTCCGCTTTGTCCGCAGATCTGGACGAAATGCTGAATCCGCGGTCGAAACCGTTGAGGCCAACTGCGCCCATGGGACCAGCAGGGCCCTGCATCTGCGGAAGGAATCCAACATCGGCATCAGGCTCGTTGCGACGCAACTCGGTCACCCAATCCGCATAGCCCCCCCAGTGCCCAACCATCGTTGCAGCACGTCCTGCGGTGAACTTGTCCACACCCAGCATTCCAGTGGCAATGAGATAATCCGGGTCGATCAGCTCCTCTCTGCGGAGCATCTGGAGCCACTCCAGGAAATCTCGGTGTCCCTGAGTAATGTTGGAGGGAACGATGCGATCCGGATTCTTCGGATCAGGCACCCAGTTCCAGAAGCCGTACCCGAAGGCGGGCCCTACGTTCTGGAAGTACCAGAGCGAGTACTCGTGGGCGGTCAGCGGTACGAGATCTGGCCTCCGGTCTCGGATCACCTTCAGTGCATCCACGAACTGGTCGATGGTCTGTGGTACGCTGAGCCCGAGCTCATCAAAGACGTCGATGCGATAGTAGATCGGAAACGGCACGAACGGCGACAGCGGCATGGGGAAGAAGTAGTTATTGCCGTCCGGTGACCGGGTCAGATCCCATGTTCCGTCGGCTACTGCGGCGCGAACCTCCGGATAACGATCCAGATAGTCGTTGAGCGGCAGGAAGGCACCCTGCTCAATCAGCTCGGACGCGACACCCCACTGCGGCCCGGCGTGCCACATGACATCCGCCATCGTTCCGCCCGCTATCATGGTAGGAAAGACAGCCTCATAGTCGAACACCGGCACGATTCGCACGTCAATGTTGACATTCGCCTTCTCGAACATCATCTGCTCGAAGTCGCTTCCCCGCTCGTATGTCGCAGGGCCCCAAACGGGTCGAAGATACGAGAACTCGATCCGGTCGCCTTCGGCAGCGTCACGCTGTCCGGCAGCGAAAGCGAGCATCGAAACCGCCATGATCAGAATCAGCGACCATAGTGCGATCTTCCTCATCACAACCTCCTCCTGGGCAATACGGTCAATACATGCCATATGCATGACAATTACAGCCCGTATCGCCGTTCTTTGGTATATCAGCATTGTAGCAGACCATCCCTCGGTTGTCAAAGAGAAACTTGTCTTTTTCGGGAATCATCGCCATAATAGGAGGTCAGGTGGCCGGTTCCACGAGTGTTTTGGTGCTATAGCACCAAAACAGCGGACGAAGAGATGAGTAAAGATATGTCAAATAGTCAACCGCTGTATCAGCAGATCGCCAATCACCTCATCGAGCGAATTGAGCAGAATCTGCTTCGCCCGGGAGATCAAATACCGACCGAGCAGGAGATCTCCGACGCGTTTGGGGTCAGCAGGATCACAGCGGTGCGCGCCGTTAAGGAGCTTGAGACCCGAGGGCTTGTTACGCGGACAAAGGGCAGGGGTAGCTTCGTCACTTCACAGAGTTCCTGGCACTCCACCGGGGAATCGCAATCAGAGCGTCTGTCGGTCGTGGCACTTGTATTGCCGTTTCAGGAGATGTTGGCTCTTGGAGTGCTCCTTGGTGTCGAGCAAGTCGTCAAGGCCAACGGGCTGCATACGTCACTGAGAAACTCTACCGCTGACACGCGGCATGAGCGCGAAATCCTCATCCAGGATTCTGAAAACGGCATCGGAGGCATGATTGTCTATCCATGTTCCAGTGCCGACAACATCGGTGCATTCAGTTCGCTCGTCGTACGTCGTTTTCCACTCGTGATAATCGACCGCAAAATCCGCGGCCTCGACACCCCATTTGTCGCTGTTGACAACGTAGACGGTACGTATCAGGCAACCCGACATCTAGTTGAGTTGGGTCACCGGGATATCGCCTTCTTCGGGGACGCAATATCCAGGATCGAGTCCGAGGCCGAGCGCCTCCGAGGATACTGCCGCGCACTCATCGAATCGCGAATACCAGTACGCGATGAACTGATAATCGCAGACGGACTCGTCGTTGACGAGCGGCTCGATGCCGACACAGGGCTCGATCAGTTCGGTTACATCTCCGAAGCGACCGCGGGTGCGGCCTTGGAGAAGCTTGTCGGGCTTTCGTCACCGCCGACGGCCATTGTGTGTATCAACGACGGTAACGCCGTCCAGTTCATCAAGTCCGCGCTCAAGCGCGGCATTCGCGTACCGGAGGATTTGTCGGTCGTCGGGTTCGACAACCTGCCGTTCTCGGCGCACATTGAGGTGCCGCTGACGACCGTGGAGCAGCCGTTTCGTCTGATCGGAGAGCGCGCCGCGGCGATGCTCATGAGGCGGATCGCCGACCCTTCGGCGCCGTACGAGTCGGAGATCCTCGAGCCGCGCCTGATCGTGCGCGAGTCTACCGGTCCACCACGATCCGCCGGATCGTGAGCGAACCGTCGGCGACCGCAAAGCGGAAGTCCGCACCGCCGTTCTGGCGGTTGGCGAAGCGCGCATCCGGAAGCTCGAGCCGCACCGTCCGCCACTCGCCGGTATCGCGCGAGGCGATTCGCCGCGCGTTCGTGTAGGCGCCCGACAACGTCGCGCGCCGGTCGTGCGAATCGTACTGGAGCACGTGCCAGGCGTGACCGGAGTCGAGGTACTCGTACTCAACGCTGAGCCCGGTGCTCCCGTCGAAGAAGAAGGGGTCCGCGACCGAGAAGTAGAGGTAGGTGGTCTGCGCGGCGATGCTCGTGACCACCGGCTCGCCGGCGTCCAGCGAAATCGCGGCCTTCCCGTCCGCAACGCCGCGAACGAGACTGATCCCCTGCTCGCCGTCGGGACCAAAGGTGATCGAGACCCGTGGTGCGCCGGCATACTCGGCACCGTCGGCGGAGGGAGGCCGCGCAATCGGGTCGGGGTAGCGCAGCTCGATCTGCGAGTCGATGGTCCTGCCCGCCTTCCACGCTGCCGTGTACCGGGAGGTCAACTCGATATAGCGTCGGCCATGCTCGACGGTCTCGCTGATGCCCGTCGCCTCGTGGTGCTCGTTCCAGGTCTCAATGAGCACGATTCGCGCTTCCGAACGCATGACGCGCTCCCAGCTCCAGCGGTAGAAGTCGCCGCCTTCGCGGTCACGGATCGGCGTCGACCGGCCGGGCACCGCCATGTCGTTGTACCCCGGACCGATCTGGGCTACGGCGTCGGAGATCCACGGGCCGTTGAGCGCGGCGCCCCAGGAGGTTACCGCGTCGGCCCGGAAGCTCCAGGAGGCGTCCTTGATCACCCACGGCCGCACGCCGAAGTCGCGCTCGAAGCCGCGGTAGACATAGTCAATCGTGTCCTGATCGTGTCCGGCGGCGAACCCCGATCCGTAGAGCACGACGATCGGGCGTCCATCTATCGTCGCCCGGAAGCGCGGCTCGACGAGGTTGAAGAAATCACGGATCGTGCGGTAGAAGATGTCTTTTCCCTCTTCGGCCCGCAGATCGTAGCGCCCGCGTGACTCGCCCCGCACTTCCGGCAGGAGCGTCGTGGTATCGTAGAAGAGCCCGATGAGCGGGGTGTCGAGCCCGGCCTCCAGGCGACCGGCCATCGCAGCCTGCAGCGGGGCGAGCCCGTCGACGCTGAAGGCGACGTCAGACTTGCGGTAGTTGTCCGGAACCCCCCAGTAGACGGGAAGCACCACATCCACGCCCGCCTCCACAATGTCTGCAAGCTCACCGGCGTGCCAGGCCGGCGAGGTGTAGTCTACCGACTCCGGGTCGACGAAGTGATCCTGCAGCGCGTCGCTCGTGCGCGCCGGGTCGTTATAGAAGTGTTCGTCCGGGTAGCGGTACCAGTAGAAGTAGTGGGTCGCGACCAGACGCTCTCGAGGGCCGGGCGCGGCCGCAGTGCCGGCACATGCGAGCAGGACGGCGGCGGCGATCGTCACGGTAAGGGCGAGGCACGTCGTTTTCAACGATCAGTGGGAGTCCGGGCTCCAGAGGTGAACACCTGCTTCAGCGCAAGCGCGGCGGGTTTGGGCCGCCCGTGGAAGTCGACGATTGCGGTGTTCGCGGTGCAGGGAAAGCAGTCGTGCCCCATCCAGACGATGAAGCCCCCGCACCGCGGAAACCGACTCTTGCAGCTTTTCGCGGCGAGGACGAGCCCCTTCGCCTGACGCTCCTGGCTCCAGGCGACGAACTCCGCGAGATCCGTCGGCTCCCGGCCAACCTCCTCGAGGAACTCCGGCCACTGAATCCACCAGGAGGTCCGCCGCCACAGCGGATTGTCCCCTGAGGCAGGCATCACCGGAAGGTCGCCGGCATACTCCTCTATAACGTCAACAGGACTCGCTCCCGCCACGCCAACCTCGCTCCGGAACAGCGCGTCGTCGCCGGCCCAGTAGGCCTGCGCTCCGGCAAGCGTCCCTTCCGGCAGCTGCCAGGGACCGTGGACGTCGTGATGCAGCCCAAGGCCGAATTCGCCCGGCTCGGCGCCGAACCGGGGACCGCTCGAGGAGGTGGGCAGAAACCGTCGTCCAGGGTCGTCCCGCTCGACGACGCGGGCGAGCGCCGCGATCATCGGGTGCGACTCATCGACCGGCTTGCCGATCCCCTCCGTTCCGCCATCCGGAGCGCCCTGCAGCTCGTTCCCGCCGCACCAGATGATGAGCGACGTATGGTGCGCCCGTCGAGCAATGTAGCTCTCCGCAATCGATCCCATCTCTTCGACCGCGACGGGATCTTCCGGAGGCCAGTTGTCGAACCCCGAGGAGCTCAGCGGAAACTCCTGCCAGACGAGCATGCCGAGCTCGTCGCACACCTCGTAGAAGGCTTCGGTCTCGAGCGTCGCGCCGCCCCAGACGCGAAGGATATTGCACCCGAGATCCCGGTACAAGGTGACGCGCTCTCGGATCTCGTCCGGGGTCACGTCCGCATAGGTGGGTCTGACAGGGGTCCAGTTGACGCCCTGCAGAAAAACGGGCCGACGATTCACCGAGCAGATCCATGGCCTCGCATCCGCCGGGGCACCCTCGCAGGGCAACCATTCCACGCTGCGGAAACCCACCGTGCGCTCATCGCGGTCGAGCTCTTCGCCTGCTCCGTCGGTCACGCGGATCGTCAGCCGGTAGAGCGGCTGCGGGCCTTCGCCGCTCGGCCACCACAGCTCGACGGGCAGCCCTTCCCAGCGCAGGCCGTCGCGATCGAATCGATCGCACGGAATCGACTCCTCGCACACGGTACCACCGGCGCCGTCGGTGAGCAGCGCGTGGACCTCGATGTCCGCAGACAGAGGCTCGACGCACGAGACCTGACCGTTTACCGTGAGCACGCCCTCCCCCGCGAGCACGACGTCGGTCCGGACACGGAGCCCTTCGAGCTCTGCGCCACGCACGGCCTCCAGGGTAACTGCGCCGGGAACGCCAAGCTGGACCACCCTGCTCGTCCAGTCCCACGTGTAGTTGAACCGGGTCTTCCACTCGGTCATCCGGGACGTGA
>SKZO01000278.1 GCA_007127335.1 Spirochaetales bacterium
ATCAGGAGCGAGCCTTCAGGAGATCGAGCACCGTGGCTCGGGTGAGCATCGCAATATCCTCGGAGCGTTCCAGGAAGGGGCTGACGTCGGCCACTACACGGTCCCAATCCATCGCCGAAACACGCTCGGCAACGAGGGTTCGCCAGTCGGACAGCCTGCCCGCGTGGAGCTCCATCCCGGTCTGCGCGAGGGATGCCTCGAGGAGCGCCAGATTCGGCTCCGGCCAGGAAGGATCGCTCAAGTACCATAGCAGATCGTACACGTCCCTTCCCTTCACGTACGGTCGTTGGATGAGCGCGTGCAGCTTCCCGGCCAGGAGGCTCGCCCTGTCGTAGTGGAGCAGGTTCAGCAGCACGTGGCGGCGAACGACCGACGTCTCGGTGACTGCATGCGCAGGAGGATTCGTGTCCACCTCGATCTTCACCGAGATCTTCTGGCCGCGGTGCGGCGAAATCCCTAACTCGTACAGCAGTCCCGCAAAGCCGACGAAGGCGGACTGGACCATCGCGTCAGGACGATCGCGCACGTCAACTTCGTACGCTTCGGCCGCGAATACCTTTCGAACTGTACCGACGACGCGTCCGAACTCGGCGCGAAGCGCATCGTGCGACCGCTCGATTGTGGTTCGGGAGAAGTCGAGGTCTTCCGAGAATCGCGGCAGTCGATGCAGGAACCGCAGTGCCGTTCCGCCGAGGAAGGCCCAGTGTTCGAACGCTCCTGCGCGCTGGATTGCTTCCAGGACTCGCGCCTGGAGATACTCCCGCACGAGGAGGGCCGCTCCGCTGGTGGTGGTGCTTATGGCCACGAGGTCCCGCAAGTAGTCCTTCATGCGCGGTCCTACCCTCCAACGAGTAGCTGGCGAAGCAGATCAACAGTACGTTCGAGCCGCGGCGCGCCGAAGCGGTCAGCCATTCGTCGCATCGTATCGAGATCCAGCGCGTCAGTCCGTTGGAGGCGAAGCTCGCTGAGGTAGGCCCGATCCTGGCTGCCCGGGGTCAGGTATGCGAGGTCAAGCAGCGCCTTCTCCGGCGTCGCAACGTAGGCCTGTTGAAGGCCGCGCTCGATGCGGACATACCCGAAAAAGGCATCAGGTTTGATGTGCCGGTATCGGATCCGGCCGAACGGTGAATCGACGGTGAGCGGTCGCCGGGTCGTAACGCAGGTAGTCTCGGCGACGTACTCGGGAATCAGCCCGTGGAAATCCAGCGCGGATTGCAGGCTGACGTACGAGCCATCCTTGATGGTGGAGGCGATGACGTTGGTGTCGACCCGAACGCGGCGAAAGGGTTCGTTCAAAGCATACCAGCCCTTGTGAATTCGCACCACGCGGCCGCTCGTGGCCCATCTGCTCAGCTGCACGCGAACGTGGTCGATGTCCTCTCCGGCCGCGAGCATTCCGGGGGAGAAGCAATGCAGGTCGGCGGCGATCTGTACGAGCCGGCGAAAATCCATTGTAGAATCTTAACATGTATGTAAATTTGTCGCAACGAAACTCGCGCCGCTCCGGAGATGGAAGAGGCAACTACGGAGTGCCTCCAACACGAGTCGCCTCCCTGGCCAGTTGGTCGAGGTACTCCACGACCCTCCGGCTCCTGATACTCTCGCGGATCTCCGGAAGGGCCGCGAAGGATACGTTGGCCAGATCCTCCTCCTCGATGCGGAGGGACTCCAGCACGTATGCCGGGCCGTCGTTGCTCCAGGACACGTCACGGTTGAGGTAGATCATGTCCGCCAGCGCGCGCAACGGGGTAGCGATGAAGGCCCAGGAGTGCGCGTCCAGCTTCACTGCCTCGACGCCGACGCGCGGCGGGCGGGCCGGGACACGGTAGAACGAGAAAACGCCGACCGGGGTCGTGAACGAACGGCTTCGCAACGCCGTCACGCAGCTCACCTGCTGGACGGCCCCAGGGATAAAGCCGTGATGGGCGAGTGCCGATTCGAGGCTGATGTGTGACGGGGAGTGCAGGAGCGCTGGGAGCACGTATGGGTGCGGCTCGGTCCTGCGGACCTCACGGCAGAGCAGGAAGAGGCCCGGCTTGAGTCGGATGACCTCCTGTCCTGCAACCGCCCGGTGTACCAGCAGCTTGCGGGCCCCTTCCGACGCGTTCGGGAACAGGTTGCGAACCACGGTCTCGTCGAAGATCCCTCCGGGAGGGCGAGTCTGATGACAGCCTCGGTCAACGTCTGCATCTTGCAACCAGGTTACTGAAATCGTAACCTTGATGCAAGGAAGCTGGCCGCCGCGTTCGCGCCGGTCGCGATCGTCTGCGACAAGAGTCTCCGGGCGGGTCTGCGTTTTGGGTAGCGCACTTCCAGAAAAGCAGATATTATGGAATCATGGCTGTCCAAATGAACTCTCCTGTCGTTCGGACTTTCCGGCCTCCGGACAGGAGCTACTTTCTCTTTGGACCCCGCGGGACCGGCAAGACGACGCTCTTGAGCGTTCTGCATCCCGATGCGGTTTTCGTCGACCTCCTTGACCCTGCTACCGCGCGCGAGTTGTCGGCGAGACCGGAGCGGTTGAAGGAGATCGCGCGGGGTGCTCGCGCTGGAGTTCCGATCGTCGTGGACGAGGTGCAGCGGGTACCGGAACTGCTGATGATCGTACACGCGCTCATCGAATCCGACCGACGACGCTTCATTCTGACCGGATCGAGCGCTCGGAAGCTGCGGCGCGCGGGAGAGGATCTCCTCGCCGGGCGGGCGGTGCTGCGGACACTCCATCCGTTCACGGCGGCTGAGCTCGGGGAGCGATTCGACCTCGACCGAGCCCTTCGCCATGGGACCATTCCTCTGATCTGGTCGGCGAGCGACCCTGACGACGTGCTTCGAAGCTATGCTGCGCTCTACGTGCGGGAGGAGGTTCAGCAGGAAGGGCTGGTCCGCAACGTCGGCTCCTTCAGCCGGTTTCTCGAGGCGGTGAGCTTCTCGCACGGTTCGATACTGAATGTGAGCGCCGTATCGCGCGACTGCGCGGTCGAGCGGAAGACCGTCGCGGCATACATTGAGATCCTGTACGATCTGCTTTTGGCGTTCTCGCTTCGGGTCTTCACGAAGCGTGCGCGTCGCGCCCTCGTCGGCCACCCCAAGTTCTACATGGTCGACCCCGGAGTGTTTCGCAGCCTGCGCCCATCGGGACCCCTTGACCGGCCCGAGGAGATCGAAGGCGCCGCGCTTGAAGGGCTGGTTATTTCGATGCTGCGCTCCGACATTGCATACCGCAACGCCGACGAAGAACTCTCGTTCTGGCGCACGCGCTCCGGTGTAGAGGTCGACTGCGTTGCCTACGGCCCCGGGCGATTCGAGGCGATTGAAGTGAAGAACTCCAACCGGGTCAGACCCGAGGACGAGCGAGGGCTTCGAGCCTTCCTGAGCGATTACCCGGAGGCTCGTGCGACGGTCGTCTACCGTGGCGAGCGGCCCCTCGAACGATCGGGGATCCGCTGGGTTCCCGTGGACACGTTCCTGGGTTCACTTGGGCCTTGAAGCCATAACGGTGCCAGTCTCCACGCCACTCACCCCCGCAACACCTCTCCCTCCGGCGAAGCTTCCGCTTCAGCGGCCCGACCCCACTCGTGGCGCGCCTCGTAGCGCATCGCCTTGAGCAGGCTGCGCACCATCAGGACCATGACGATCGTGAAGGGGAGCGCGGCGATGATCGCCATCCGTTGAAGCGCCTCGAGACCGCCCGCGACGAGGAGCACGGCGGCGGCGGTCGACTGGATGACGCCCCAGGTTACCTTCTTGGCGAGCGGCGGGTTGAGGTTCCCGTTGGAGCTCATCATCGCGAGGACGAAGGTCGCGGAGTCGGCGGACGTCACGAAGAAGACCGTGAGGAGAATGACTGCGAGGATGCTCAGGACGCCGGAGAGCGGGTAGTGGGCGAAGAGCTCGAAGAGCGCCGCCGGGACATTGGCGACCGCCGTCGACGCGAAGTCGACGCCGGCGTGGAGCTCGAGGTGGAAGGCGGCTCCGCCGAAGACCGCGAACCACAGGAAGGTGAGGAGCGCCGGCACGAGCAGGGCCCCCAGAACGAACTCCCGTATCGTGCGACCGCGGGAGATGCTCGCGACGAAGAGTCCCACGAAGGGCGACCATGAGATCCACCAGGCCCAGTAGAAGAGACTCCACGACTTGGTCCACTCGTAGCCTTCGAACGGGTTGGTACTGAGGCTGAGCGTCAGGAGGTCCGACAGATAGTCGCCGAGTGTCGCCGCGAAGATGTCGAGGATATATGAGGTTGGCCCAACCACGAGCACGAAGAGCAGGAGCACCACGGCGACGAGGACGTTCGTTCGGCTCAGGATCTGTACTCCCCGGTCGAGCCCGCTCGCGCTCGAGATCATGTAGAGGACCGTCACGACCGCGATGACCAGGAGCGTGGTCGTGGTTCCCTGCGGAAGCGGGACGACGCTCGAGACCCCGCCGGTGATCTGTAACGCGCCGAGCCCGAGGCTCGTTGCGACCCCGAAGACCGTCGCGAAGATCGCGAGGATGTCGATCGCCTTCCCGATGCCGCCGTATATCCGGTCTCCAATGAGCGGGTAGAAAGTGCTCGAGATGAGAGGCGGCATGCCGCGGCGGAACGAGAAGTAGGCGATCGACATGCTCATGACGATATAGATCGCCCAGGGATGGAAGCCCCAGTGGAAAAAGCTGTGCTTCATCGCGAACGCGGCGGCGGCGCCGGAGCCGCCCGCGATGTGCTCCGGCGGATTGAGGTAGTGGCTCATGGGCTCGGCCACACCCCAGAAGATCAGCCCTATGCCCATCCCTGCGGCGAAGAGCATGCTGAACCAGGCGAAGTAGCTGTACTGTGGCTTCTCCTCGTCGGAACCCAGCTTGATCCGGCCGAACTTGCTGAAGGCGGCGTAGAGCGACACGACGAGGAAGAAAAAGGCGGCGAGGAGATAGCCCCACCCGAAGTTGTCTATGATCGCGGAGTGGACGACCTGCGACACTTCGTCAACGCCGTCCGGCGAGATGAGCCCCGCGGCCACGAAGGCGACGACGATCACGATTGCGATGATGAAGACGGAGTTCCTGGCGATCACGATGCGCCTCCCTGCGGAAGGTACGGTCTGCCGACGATGAAGACCGAGCAGGGTGCGCTGTTCGCGACCTCCTCGGCTACCGACCCCATCATCGCCGCAAGCGCGTCCGTACGATCCGATTTCCCCAGGATAAGGAAGTCGACGTCGCGGCGTCGCGCGACCCGCGGGATATCCCGCCTGGGGTTTCCAATGAGCTCGAGCTCGGTTACGGCCTTGTAGTTCTCCTGCACCTCGTGCGCGAGGCGCTCGAGGTTCGCGACGCGGGCGCGATGCTCGCGGTTGTCCGCAGTCGGGTCCGGGGCGCGATCGCGAACCGTGAGCAGGATGAGCTCATCCGCGGCGAGGCCCCGGGTTGCGAGGTACGGGACGACGTAGCGGTCTGTGTCGCTGAAACTCGTGGGGTAGAGGACGCGAAAACGGCGGCCGGCACCGCCGGACCGTGTGTGCTTCGAGACCAGCACCGGGAGCTCGCTCAACCGGATAACGTCTCTGGTCGTGCTGCCGACGAGCGTGCGTTGGATCCAGCTCTTGCGCTTCCATGGGATGTAGATAAAGTCCACGGCCTCCTCTCCGGCGATCGTGGTGATCTCGAACGCAGGCGATCCCGAGCGTGCGCGGCTGTCGATGCGCGGCCCGCCCGCGTCGGCGAGCTTCGCGGCGAGTTCCTGCAGCTTCGCTTCGGTCGCGGCGGTAACGACGCCCGCGCTCACATGCAGAAGCACGACGCGATTCGTTCCAAGATGCGCGAGGAACGCAATCATCTCTTTGAGCTTCGTGTCCCGCTCTCGGAACGACACCGGTAAGAGTACGCAATCGAACACCTGCTCCTCCCTGACCTCTTGAACCCACCATAGCATCCGGAGGGGCCGGTTTGACAGGCCCGGACGGCACCAGGCGGTACCGCGAGCTCTCCGGCGGAGCTCCCCCATATGGATTATTCCTCCTGCGAGAGTCAGCGCGTAGGTTTCAGAGGGGAGGAAGAAATGAGACGCATTACCTATGTCAGCGCGATCGTCCTGCTCGTGACGACGGCGCCACTGGCCTGTGCCCGTGGAAACGAGGAGGCGCAGGAGCCGACCGAGACCGAGATCACTCGCACCGTAGTCGCGAACCCGCAGGACATGCAGCAGGCATTCATGGAAGTCGCGGACACGGTGCTGCCGGCCGTAGTGGAGGTCAACGTCCTCCAGATCGTCGAACAGCGGCCCGAGTCGCTCTTCGATTATTTCTTCGGCCCGCCGCCGGAGGGAGAGCAGCGCAGACCTGGACTCGGGTCCGGCGTGATCGTCCGTACCAGCGGCGACACCGTCTACGTGGTCACCAACTACCACGTCGTGCAGGAAGCCGACGAGATCAACGTGGCGCTCTACGACGGCCGTGATTTCACCGCCGTCAAGGTAGGCGGTGACGAGAGGACCGATCTCGCGCTGCTCGAGTTCGAGAGCGACGGTGATTTCCCCGTGATCGAGTTCGGGAACTCCGACGATGCGCGGGTGGGACAATGGGTCCTCGCGATCGGCAATCCGTTCGGGTTCGAGTCTACCGTGACCGTGGGTATCATCAGTGCCGTCGGCAGGACGGCGCAGCCGGGTATGCCCGTGGGTGGGTTCACCGAGTACATCCAGACCGATGCGGCGATCAATCCGGGTAACTCCGGAGGCGCGCTCGTCGATCTCGACGGCCGGCTCGTAGGGATCAACTCATGGATCGCCTCGCGTACCGGAGGGAGCGTCGGTATAGGATTCGCAATCCCCACCAACGTCGTGCAGAACGCGGTTGACGATCTCATAGAGCAGGGCCGGGTGATCTACGGGTGGCTCGGCGTGACGATGGTCGATCCAACCCCACAGGTGCTGCCAGGCCTTGCTGAGGATCTTGGGGTCGACGAGGCTGCCGGCGTGTTCATCGACAACGTGCACCTCGGCTCGCCCGCGGTCGAGGCCGGAATGCGGCCCGGAGACTTCGTCACCGAGGTGGCCGGTACGGCCGTCTCCGAGTCGGTAGACTTCGCCCGTGCCGTAGGCGGCCATCGTCCCGGGACCGAGGTGGGGTTCACGCTCATCAGGTCCGGTGAGGAGCGCGCGATCACGGTGAGACTCGGTGAGCAGCCTTCGCCCGAGGAAATGCGGGACCCGCAGAACCTCTGGCCGGGGTTGACCGTGGTACCGATCACCGATCGCATCCGGCGACAGACGCGAATCCCTTCCGGGCTCGACGGAGTGATAGCCCTGCGCGTGATCGGGGACTCGCCGGTTGCCGTCGCGGGTCTGCAGCGGGGTGATGTGATCACCGAGATCAACGGGAGTGGGACTCCTGATGCGCGGGCCTTCTACGAGGCGCTCGAGGCGGCCGGCGATCGGGTCGAGTTCGAGATCAACCGCAACGGTCGGGAGTTCGGCATCAGCGTCCGAAGGTGAACACCTTCGTGCGAAGTGACCCGAGGTAGTGGTCGGCCATGAAGGTGAACGCCTTCGAGGCGGGACGGAACGCGTCGCGCACCGTCTCAATGACCTCAGTCTCCTCCGGCATCACGCCGCCCGAGAGCGCTCTCCGGTACGCGTCGATCCCGACGCGTACCAGGTCCTCCTGCCCGGGCACATCCGAGAAGACGCCCGACTGAAAGAGCGCCGCCTCTGCGATCCTGCGGTAGATGACCGGCCTGCGATCAGGCTCGAGTCTCCGGACGTAGCCGAGCAGGCTCCCCAGGTCGTAGTCGCTGACCGTGTAGGTGCGCCAGACCGAAGGGCGCACGCGTACCCGACGGGTTATCGTGTGTATCCGGACGAAACTCGCGAGCACCCACGACAGATAGGCGAGTACCTCGTCGGCCTCCAGGAGCTCTCGGGTCTGTTCGACGTCGAATACGATGACCATGCGGCCCGAGTCGCGCTCGCGGCTGAACGATTGCGTAGCCAGGTCACGCCGCACCCGGTAGAGGAGCGCCGCGAAGAAGGCATGGGGTGAGACGCTCACCATCTCATGAGGGCGCTCGAAAAGCCATCCATGCAGGCGTGGCTCCTGAAGGATTCGACACAGCAGTGCGGGGTCACGGTCCGCTGCGCGCGCAACCCGCGCCGCCTCCGAGATGTCCGGCGAGACGATCCGGACGAGTATTTCTATCGTCTGACGATCGAAGTGCCACATGCGGTCTAGAATACCTACAGCACGATCAGTCGGCGACCATGACGAAAGATGCTCACCTGGCGCGTCGACTCGCTGATCGTGATAGCGACAGCCTCGCTCACCGCCGTGATGGAGGCCGCCGCCGCGTGCCGGGCGCCGAGCCCCGACGGCAGATCAGGGATCTCAACGTCAACGCGGAGGTAGGTTCCGGCCGACTCTATAACCCCGGCATCCGAGATCACGAATGCCCCGTCGATCCGCGCGAGCTCCTTGACCGTCTCCGCGAGGCCGGGATCGAGGATGTTCCGGTGTCGCTCCTCGTATCCCTTGAACGGGTTCATCAGCATCTGATGGCAGTGCGCGGTCACGCTCGGCGTGTCGCCCACGACGAAGAGCGCACCCGTGGGCTTGCCTTCGCGACCTTCCGCGGCAAGTTCGACCGCGAGCTCGACGACCCGAAGCATGACCCGTTGGGTCGCAGCGTCGAGCTCGAGCTCTTTGGAGATCGAGAAGAACAGGCGGAACGACGCCGCTACGTCGGTGACCTGGATCGTGTCCACGACTCCCGGGTCGTGTGACCCGTAGACGTTGACGATGACGTCGTTCTGACGGATCCGCTGTTCGGTGAGCGCGTAGAGCAGCGACACGGAGATACCCCCGGCCGCGTTCCCCACGACTCCGTGGCTCGGCATGCCGAGGTCCTCCGGGGTCATGACGTAGACTTCCTGCTCGAGCTCAGCCGGGACCTGGTAGTTCCGGGCGAGCGAACTCGACGTGTGCAGGATGATGCAGCGCGCACCGACCGCAGGTGCGAGGTCGAGGGCGTGCCGCCAGACTCGTCGTGAACGCGCGGCGCGGCGGCCGGCGGCGTGATCGTCTTCCTGGTCGACCTCGTCGCCGGCGTCGGCCTGCGTCAGCAGCCGGAAGACCCTGTCGGCGTCGTTTCTCCGGGCCGCCTCCACGAGCGATTCGAGGATGCCCGTTACCTGAAGCTTCACCGCGACTCCGCTCAGCGTGTCGAGGTGGTTGGCCTGGTCGCCGACGATGCAGAACGCAACGTGGATGAGGTCGTTCTCGTGTGCGTCGTAGACGATGCCATCCGGGCAAACCGCGACGACGACAACGGTGCTCGCGACGTTTTCGAACTGCGCGTGCGGCATCGCGATATGGTTCCCGAGCCGCGTGGAGAGCATCTGCTCACGGTCCCACAGGCGACTGCGGATACGGTCGCGCTCGAGCTCCGGCACCTCTGCGGCGGCGGTCCCTGCAAGCGCATCGAACAGCTCCTCCTTGCTCCGGCCCCGCACCGTCACGAGGTGGCGAACCTCCAGGCTCTGGTCGAAGTGATACCGCTGTGCCATCAGTACTCCGCGACGATCGCGCAATGTGCGAAACGGTGATGATGGATCTGCCGCGAGGGCTCGGTTTTCATGGTGGTATTCTACACCGCGATGCGACGATTGGGGAGCATGCGCGGCGGCAGATGGTGGACATCGCTCCTGAGCGATGGTACGGTCTGCGCCTGGAGGTGCATGGATGGAAACCCACCGCGGAGAGGCACGCAGGGCAAACCATGAGATCGCCGTCGAGGCGGATCTCTGCATCGTGGGCGGCGGGCTTGCCGGCACGAGCGCGGCGATCACCGCGGCCCGTGAAGGGCTCTCGGTGGTGCTCGTCCAGGACCGCCCGGTCCTCGGCGGAAACGGGTCGAGCGAGGTGCGTCTCTGGACGCTCGGCGCGACGAGTCACAACAACAACAACAATCGGTGGGCGCGCGAAGGCGGCGCGATCGACGAGATCCTCGTGGAGAACATGTTCCGCAACCGGGAGGGAAATCCTGTCCTCTTTGACACGGTGCTGCTCGACATCGTCGCCGCCGAGCCACGGATCAGGCTCCTGCTCAACACCGCGGTGTACGAGATCGACAAGGGCGGGTCGGACGAGATCCGCTCGGTCACCGCCTTCAACAGCCAGAACTCGACCCGTTACCGGATATCCGCCCCCCTCTTCATCGACTCATCCGGCGACGGAATCGTTGCGTACCAGGCCGGCGTTCCCTTTCGCTTCGGCGCCGAGAAGCCGGACGAGTTCGGCGAGAAGTTCGCCCCTGACCCGGAGATGTACGGAGAGCGCCTTGGGCACTCGATCTTCTTCTACACGAAAGACACCGGCGAGCCGGTTCGCTTCGTCGCGCCTGACTACGCGCTGAAGGACGTTCCCACAACGATCCCGCGGTACCGCGACTTCTCCGTCCATCAGAACGGCTGCCAGTTCTGGTGGATCGAGTACGGCGGCCGACTCGACACCGTGCACGACACGGAGAAGATCAAGTGGGAGCTCTGGAAGGTCGTCCTTGGCGTCTGGAACCATATCAAGAACTCCGGCGACTACCCGGACGCGGAAAACCTCACGCTCGAATGGGTGGGGGCTGTTCCGGGCAAGCGGGAGAGCCGCCGGTTCGAAGGCTACT
Organism: Spirochaetales bacterium; assembly: GCA_007127335.1. GTDB lineage: Bacteria > Spirochaetota > Spirochaetia > DSM-27196 > SLST01 > SLST01. The sequence goes on from SKZO01000278.1 coordinate 10,648, forward strand.
CAATGCTGACTCAGCCCGATATCGTCGAACAGCGTCACCACGAAGACGCCGTCTCCTTTGGCGGCTGGTCGATCGACCTCCATCCGGCGGACGGCGTGTACAGCGACCGGCCGAAGGGGTGCGACCAGTACCACGCGAAGGGGGTGTTCCAGATCCCGTACGGCACGATGATCACGCCTCACACGCCCAATCTGCTGCTCGCCGGACGCATCATCAGCTCCTCGCACGTTGCCTTCGGCTCCACTCGCGTCATGGGCACCTGCTCGCACGGGGCGCAGGCGGTCGCGATGGCCGCGGCGATCTGCCGCGAACAGGGCCTCCGTCCGGCCGATCTCCTCGCGCCGCCCCGCGTCCGCGAGCTGCAGCGTCGGCTCCTGCGCACCGGTCAGTACATCCCGGGTCTCGCCGTCGACGACCCGGACGATCTCGCCCGTGATGCGGCAGTCGATGCCTCCACGACGATGCCGCTCGATCTTTCCTCGCTGCCCGCGCCGCTGCGGGTACAACTCGATCGCTCCCGCGCCATGATGGTTCCCCTCTGCGAAGGTGCTCTGCCCTCTCTTCGTTTGCGCGCCGACGTCGCCTCCGACACGACTGTTCGAGCGCGGCTGCTCGCCGGCGCGAAGCCGTTCAACTTCACGCCGGAAGTCGTGCTCGACGAACTGACCGTGGAGTTGCGCAGGGGACCCGACCGCGAGGTGAAGCTGTCGTTCTCAGGCTCGCTCGCCGGACCGCAGTACGCCTTTCTCGTGCTCGACGCGAACCCTGAGGTGCGGGTGCACGCGGTGCGGGAGCGGGTAACCGGGCTCATGACCGTCGCGAAGCGGCACCGTCAGGCGCCCGAAGAGGACCTTGGCGTGGAGGAGTTCGACTTCTGGACGCCCGACCGCAGGCCTTCCGGGCATCTGTTCTGGTTCGCCGCGGATCCGGAGTACCCGGGCTACACACGCGCCTATGAGCCGGCCCAGGCTATAAACGGCATCGATCGGCCCATCCTGACCCCGAACGCCTGGGTTGCCCGGTGCGATGATCCTGACCCGACGCTCCGTCTGACCTGGTCCGAGCCGCAGACGATAGGCACGATCCGGCTCGCCTTTGACACCGACTGGAACCACCCGATGGAGTCCGCGCTCATGGGGCACCCGGAGAGTGCGATGCCGTACTGCGTCCGCGACTACGAGATAGTCGACGCGACGGGCAGGAGCGTCGTCACCGTGCAGGACAACCACCAGACGCTCAACACGCATCGGCTTGCCGAGGCGCTTACGACCACCGAGCTCGCCGTGCGCGTACACGACGTCTGGGGAGACGCGCCGGCGGCGATATTCGGGATCCGCTGCTTCTCCCCTGACGCAGCCCGGAGCACTCCATGACGACGCCCTCGATCCCGGGGCGGCTGCGCGCCCGCCTGACCAGATTCGACGGCTCATCCGAGGCCGACGCGCTCCTCCTGGACCTTCCGTTCGACGGACCGAACCGCGTTGAAGCGGACTTCCGCGGCGGCAGGTGGGAGATCGAGCCGACGCTCGAGGTCGCCGCCGGCACGGCGGCCGCGGGCACCACGGCCGACAGGAAGGCCGACACCACGCTCGAGGGCCTCATCCGCTTCCGTCTCGCCGCAGGGCATGCGAGCGAGACGGCGGTGGCGCTCGAGTGGGAGGTGACGCCGTGGTCGCGGGACGTCTACGTGCTCGTTCCCGCCGCGGCGTACAACGGCAACCGCTATCCGTGCCGGCCCTACGCCTATCCTCCCATGGTCCATGAGCCGGGCGACATTGGGCCGAACGCGCCTGTCCTCGTGACCGACGTGCCGCGGCTCGCCGCTGAGCCGCAGACGCCCTCGTCCATGCACCTTCGCTCGGGCGACGCGGCTACGCCGTGCATCGGGTTCTACGATCCGGCGACCCGTCGAGCGGGGATCCTGCTGACCGAGCAGGGCGGCGCCCTGGGCGATCACGGGCTTGGCGTAATCGAGAGCGCTGCGCGTGACTCGGCGGTGCTGCGCGTCGAGGCGCCCGGCGTGCGCCGGGAGACGCTGTACAGGAGCTGTACGACGTCCGTTCCGTCGTGGGACCGGGGCGCCGAGTGGACGGAGGGGACCGACGTCGAGGTCCGCTACCGGATCTATCTCTTTGAGGCAGACGAGGTGCAGACGCTCTTCGACCGTCTGCTCAGCGTGCGCCGTGATCTCAGCGGCCCGGTGACGCTCGCGCATGAGCTGCCCTTCTCCGCGGCGTGGAAGATCGTCGAGGCGAAGTATCACCGCGAGAACTGGTGCGACGAAGGGTACTTCCGTGTGGGGACGCACGAGGCGGCCGAAGAGAGCCGCTTTCAGGACTGGCAGACCGGCTGGGTGGGCGGCGGGATGGTTCCCTTTCCCCTGCTGATCGCCGGTGACGCGAGGTCACGCGATCGGGCGCTCGCAAACATTGCCTGGATGTTCGAGACGGCGCAGCTGCCCGCCGGCTTCTTCCACGCGGTGCGGCACCGAGGGGTCGCCTTTGGAGACGGCTTCGGCGTTCCCGGGACCGGCCGGTGGTATATGGTCCGCAAGCAGGCCGACGCGCTCTACTTTCTCGCCAAGACCTTCACGCTCCTCGAGACCGACTCGCGGCTTCCGTCGCCGCGGGCCTCGTGGCGCGACGGGGTGCGACTCCTCGCGGATACCCTGTGCGCGACCGTGGCGCGTTCGGGCGAGCTTGGGCAGTACCTCGACTGCGAGACCGGCGAGCTCGTCGTGGGCGGGAGCACGGCCGCGGCAATCGCGCCCGCCGCGCTCGCGCTCACCGGACAGGTCCTTGGCGAGGAGCGCTACGTTGAGACCGCGGCGAAGCTTGCCCGGACGCTCGACGATCGGGACGTGCGGTCCGGCGTCACGACCGGGGGGCCCGGAGAGATACTCAAGTGCCCGGACAGCGAGTCGGCGTTCGCGATGCTCGAGTCGTTCGTCGTCCTGTTCGAGGTGACGGGCGAGGCCCACTGGGTCGAGCGGGCGAAGGCGATGGCCGCGCAGTGCGCGACGTGGTGCCACTCGTACGACTTCACCTTCCCGGCGGAATCCTGCTTCGGACGTCTTGGCATGAGGTCCGCCGGTTCGGTCTGGGCGAACGTGCAGAACAAGCACAGCGCACCGGGCATATGCACCCTCTCAGGCGATTCGCTGTTCAAGCTCTTCCGCGCCACCGGCGACAGAACCTGCCTCGAGCTTATCCGCGAGACCGCGCACAACCTGACGCAGTACATGAGCCGTACGGACCGGCAGGTGGGAGATCCGGGCGTCATGCGGCCCGGGTACATCTGTGAGCGGGTCAACACGAGCGACTGGGAGGGACCGCAGAACGTAGGAGGCTCCCTGTTCGGTTCGTGCTGGCCTGAGGTGTCGCTCATGCTCACTACCGTCGAGATTCCCGGTCTCTACGTGCAGCCCGACGTCGGGTTCCACTGCGTGTTCGATCACCTGGAGACGGGTGTGGTGGAGCGGGCGGGCAATACCGCCGCGCTCGCTGTCCGCAACCCCACGGCCTTCGACGCGCAGGTGCGGGTGTTCTCCGAGCACTCCCTGCACGCCCGTGAGCCCCTGGGCCAGGCCGCCGCGCTCGAGTGGCCGGTGATCGACATTCCCGCGGGAGCCACGCAAGAGCTTGTATTCAATGCAGCAACGGGGCGCCTGGCGCCGCTGGAGAAGGAGATATCTGATGTTTGACCGCAAGAAGGTGCTCGAGTACCGCGACGCGATCGTGGGCGACCTGCAGGCGCTGATCGCGATCCCGAGCGTGAAGAGTGATCCCGCGCCGGGCGCGCCCTTCGGACCCGAGGCGCGCCGGGCGCTCGACTACATGCTCGAACGGGGAGAGGCGCTCGGCTTCGAGACGAAGAATGTGGACGGGTACGCCGGGCATGTGCAGTACGGCAGCTCCGGGCCAATCGTCGGCGTGCTCAACCATCTTGACGTCGTGCCGGCCGGCGACGGCTGGCGGCACGAGCCGTTCGGCGGCGAGATCGACGGCGGCTGCGTCTACGGACGCGGAGCCTCGGACAACAAGGGTCCCGCCGTCGCCTCGCTCTACTGCCTCCGTGCGCTCGCCGATCAGGCAGGCGACCTGGGCGTCAGGGTCCGGGTGATCTACGGGACGAACGAAGAGAGCGGATTCGGCTGCATGAAGCACTATCTCACGAAGGAGCCGGTTCCGGATCTCGGCTTCTCGCCCGACGCCGGGTATCCACTCTACAACCGCGAGATGGGGATCGCGAGCTTCATCCTGACTGCGCCACGCACGGGTGATCGCGTCGTGCGAAGCGCCGGCGGCGGCGATGCGCTCAATATGGTCCCCGCGGAGGCAACCGCCGTGATCGCGCCTCAGCTTGCCGATCGTGCGCGGCGCGTCGTTGGCCGCCTGCGCGAAGAGGAGGCGGTAGAACCGCGGGTGCGGGTCGACGAGACCGGAGGGGAGCTCAGGCTCATCGCCGACGGCGTGGCGGCGCACGGCGGTCGCCCGGCCGGCGGCGTGAACGCGATTGCGCACCTGGTGCGCACGATCGCCGCGATCGCGACGGAGGTCGACGGCGACCGTGAGCCCGCGCTGCGGGCCCTCGACCGCCTGATAGGCTTCGAGACTCGCGGCGAGTCCGCCGGCCTCGCCTGCCGCGATGAAGAGTCGGGTGATCTCTCGCTGAACTGGGGCACGCTCACCGTAGACGATGAGAAGGTCGAGATCGGCGTCAACATTCGCTACCCGGTCACCGCCGACTACGGCCGGATCACCTCCGTGCTCACCGGAACAATGAAGCGCGCCGGTTTCTCGGTCAAGGAGGAGAGCCACCTCGCGCCGCTCTTCCTCGAGGCCGACGACCCGCTGATCAAGACGCTCCTGGGAGTCTATCGCGGCGTGACCGGAGACGACACCGCGCCCATGTCCATGGCCGGCGGCACGTATGCGCGCGTGCTCAAGGGACGCGGCGTTACCTTTGGCGCGGGGTTCTCAGGCGACAACACGAGAGCGCACCAGAGCGACGAGTTCATCAGCATCGACAGCCTCATGCGGCACGCGGAGATCTGCACCCTCGCGATGCACGAGCTCGCGAAGGTAGCCCGTGACGGGACGCGGTAGGACCGCTTCGCGACCGGAAGCCGCGGTGCGGCCGCTCGATCCGCTTCCGGTGGGTGCGGTCAGGCCGGAGGGGTGGATACGTGCACAGATGGAGGCGGACCTCGTCGACGGGCTGACCGGACGCTTTCCGGCAGCCAGCTCGAACGTGACGGCTGAGCTCTTCGCCGCCCAGAATCGCGACCCCGGGACATGGGTGCGCGGGTCGCGCGGCCGCGAGGAGAAGGCGTGGTGGGCCGGCGAGCACGAAGGCTACTGGATGGACGGACTGGTCCGTACGGCGATCCTGATCGGGGACGAGCCGTGGCTCGAACGGGTCGCCGGATGGGTCGACCGAGTGCTCAGTGCCTGTGCGCGTACCGGTTGCATCAGCATCTACCGTCCGCAGCGTCGGTTCCCCGCAGTCGGCTTTGACGGTGAGCTCTGGACCCAGAGCCGTGCCTTTCAGGCGTTGCTCGCCTGGTACGAGTACACCGGGGACTCGCGGGTACTCGACGCCGTGGCCGGCTCCGTGCACGCCACGATTAATCACTACCGCCGCTCGACCTACTTTGGTCGGCCCGGCGCCGACGGCGGCACGGCGCATGGCGTGGGCTACATGGACTCCCTCGAGTGGCTCCACCGCCTCACCGCGGATTCCTGGTACGCTGACGCCGCCGTCTGGCTCTACGACGACTACAGCTCGAGCGGCGCGGAGTTCTTCACTGATCTGACGGTCGCGCACATGCGGGACCCTCGACGCGCATGGTTCGACCACGCCGCCCACGTCGCGGAGGCGCTCGCGATGCCGCGGGTCGCAGCTCACTGCTCCGGCGATTCCGCTCACGCGCAGGCCGCCGCGAATGTCCTTGCGAAGCTCGCCCGGCACACGAATCCCGGCGGAGGACTCGCGATCGGATCGCTCGAGTTCGTCGCGGGCGCCGCCGGCTCCGGTCACCGGACGAGCGAGACGTGCGCGAACGTGGAAACGATGATCTCCCTTGGGCGGCTCACCTGTTACGAGCCGAACGGGAGCGCGAGCCTCGGCGACCGGATCGAGCGTCTCGTGTTCAACGCCGTCCAGGGAGCGCGGCTGCACCCGGTGAACCGTGCCGTCGCCTATCTGACCCGGGACAATCGTCGTGCAGCCGACGATCCCTCACTCGATGACGGACGCGAGCTCTTTTCCGCGTGTCACGAGGCCGCCGCCTGCTGCGCGCTGAACATGCCGCGAGCGATGCCCTACTACCTGAGCGCGATGTGGTACCGCCTTTCCGACACCGACGGCCTCTGCCTGACGGCATACGGACCGTGCACGGTTCGGACGACCGTGGCGGGCGTTCCGGTCGAGATCAAGGAGCGCACCGGCTATCCGTTCTCGGACGAGGTCGAGATCACCGTGGAGCCGCAGAGGCCCATACGCTTCGAGCTTCGCCTTCGCGTGCCGTGCGGCAGCGGCGAGGTTCGGGTGCACGGGGTCGAGAGTGGGGATGTCGTGCGCTCGGCGCGGGAGATCCGGGTGATGCGGGAGTGGTCGGGCCGCGAAAACGTCCGCCTCTCGTTCGGGTTCGAGGTTCGATCCTGCGTGCAGCATGACGGCACGGAGGCGTATCTGCGTTGGGGCCCCCTCGTGTTTGCGCTTCCCTTCGAGGCGATCGAGCGGGTGCGCGCGGATGTCGATGCGGTCGAAGGGGTGCCTTCCGGGCTTCACGAGTACCTGCTCAGTGCGCGCGACAGCGCAGGTTGGAACTTTCTGGCGCATGCCGACGCCGGGGTCCAACTGGCGGGCGCGGCCACGCCCGGCGATCGTTTCCCGTGGGCTCATCCACCGCTTGCGATCGAGACGCGGCTTGCTCGGCGCAACGGCACACCGGTGCCGGTTCGCCTCGTTCCCATGGGTAGTGCCGCCCTGCGGCGGACGACGTTTCCGTTGCACTCGTCGGTCGGGTCCGACCCGGCGTGACGAGGCCTGCTCAGTCGCTCGACGCTGAACGCAGCGCCGATGAGACGGGCGGGGCTTCCTCGCCGGTCCCTGGCTCATGCGTCTGAAGCGCCTTGTTCTCCATCTCGTACCCGCGCTGGACGTGCATGCGCATCGTGCGTTCGGCGAGATCCGGGTCGCCGGAGATGATTGCCTTGATCAGGTAGTGGTGCCAGTCCTCATCGTACGTGTGCCAGTCTATGTGGTATGCGTTGGACATGATGATCGTGTGGAGGTTGATCTTGTTGAGGAGGCTCTGCAGCTCGGGGCACTCGGTGAGCTCGGCGATCCGCTCGTGCAGCTCGTGGTGGATGTTTGCCTTCTCTACCGGCGACAGGTCGTCGCGTATGAGCTCACGATCAAGGTGCTTCGCCTTCGCAAGCAGCTCTTCGCGGACGGCCGGCGTGATGTGGTCGGCCGCGAGGCGCGCGGCCATTCCCTCGAGCGCCTCACGGACGACATAGCGACCGAAGATGTTCTCGAGCGTGATCTCCTCCACCATCGCGCCCCACTTGGGTTCGATCAGGACGAGCCCTTCGCTCTCGAGCGCTCGCAGCGCCTCCCGCACGGTGATCGTCGTGGTGTCGAACTGGTCGGCGAGACGGCGTTGCGGCAGGCGGTCTCCCGGGGCGAATTCGCCTGTGAGGATCGCCGCCTTGATCGACTCGTAGACCTTTTGTGACTCGGTTTTGTAGGCCGGCATCAGCTGCTCCTGGGCTTGAGTGATGTGAAGTATACCATGTATATTCCGCGCGACCAAGCGACCCCGGGCCAGGGGGCGTACGAGCAGAAATATGAGTGAAGAAATCGAAATTACGCACGGTTATCATTTTTGTTGTGAACGTTGACACAACAAAGTTCCAGAAACTGCCCTAAAGTACTTTTCACGCACCTGAGAATGGAGTACCATTTCGATCAGAATGGTCGTCGGCATGCTGGCGACCAAATTCATTCGAAGGAGTTTTCCCCATGCGCACACTCATGATAGCTCTTCTTATCGCCCTCACCCTCGGCGTCCTTGCCGGCTGCGGGAACGACGCGGAGGCTGCCACCGGCTACGTGCCCGGCCAGACCGTGGAGGCGTACAACTACGTCCACGGCGGATACATAGGGCAGGCGATCGTTGAGACCAACTCGGACGGGTCGCTCCAGGCGACGCTCGATGAGGCGTTCCTGCCGCACACGCTCGGAATCGTCGACCTTGAGGACGACGAGTGGAACGAGGGCAACACGGTCTTCTACGTCCAGCGCGGGAACGAGGTTCGCGTCGCGAAGTACGTCGCGTACAACGGCACCAACTACACGGGCGTTCAGGTGGGTGAAGGCGCGATGAGCTACGTCGCGTCCGACGACGAAGGAAACCCGGTGGGCGGCAAGGATCTGGAGCTGATCATCCTGCGCAGCGAGGCGAACATGCGTGCCTACTGGCAGAGCATCGGCAACGGAGGGTTCGAGATCTTCACCGAGTTCGGCGGCACGCCCATGCCCGTTACCACGACTGCCTACGGCTCGGTCTACAAGCGCGGTTCCACCTACTGGGACTTTGGTCTTGGATGGCAGGGAAACATGGACGCCGTTGAAGAGGCTGCCCAGGAGCACGGAGTGGCCTTCGCGCTCGACGAGATGAACCGGCGTGATGACGACAACCTCTGGGAGCTTGCCGACGCGGTGACCGCGGCGACGCTGACCGACTTCCCGGACTACTTCGGGGTCATCCAGATGGCGGCCGCGAGGCTGAAGACCCAGTAAGACGTCTTTCGCAACGAAGCCCGGCCGCAAGGCCGGGTTTTTTGTCGGTCGGGATCCTCGCCCAGGGTGGTCGCATCCGGGAAGGTCGCACCCGGGAGGCCCGCCGCACGGGAGGTCTCGCATTGCAGGAGCGCGATATACCAGATATACTTTTGCAATGAACGTCATATTCGTCCTCTGCGATACCCTGACCCGCGACAAACTCGGCCCGTACCAGCGGCCCGACGGTCCCTACACCCATATCAGGACGCCGCATCTCGACGAGTTCGCGTCGCACGCGGTTCGGTTCGACAACCATTGGCTGAACTCCACGCCGTGCATGCCCGCGCGCCGGGACCTCTTCTCGGGGCGCATCGAGTTTCCGTGGCGAAGCTGGGGACCGCGCGAGAGCTTTGACCCTGACTGGACCCTCACGCTCCGCGAGACGGACGTGGAGACGGCGCTCTTCACCGACCACGCAAATCTCCTCGACGTGGGCGCGGGAAACTACCACCATTTCTTCGACACCTGGCAGTTCGTCCGGGGACATTTCAACGACCACCTGCTGCTTGACGCAGACGTGCACCCGGGTCGTCCGGGGCTTGCGAGAGACCTCTATGCGGCGGCGCAAACCCGCGTGAGCGATCCGGACTCGAGCTACGTCGCGCGGAACCTCGGCAACGTCGAGGCGTGGATCGACGGTCGTTCGGCCCGCGGCTCGTCACGGCCCTTCTTCCTGTTCGTGGACGAGTTCGACCCCCACTGGCCGCTCGACCCGCCGGAGCCGTACCGCTCGATGTACGTGGACGACCCGAGCCTGCTCGAACAGGAGCTGTCGCCGTTCTATTCGGGCGGAGACGCGGCGGACTACTCGGCGGACGAGCTCGCCTGGCTCACCGCCCAGTACGCCGGCAAGGTCACGATGGTCGACCACTATCTGGGAAGACTCTTTGAGAGTATTGGCCGGAACGGACTCTGGGACGAGACGATAGTCGTCATCACGACCGACCACGGCGAGTACCTGGGCGAGTACGCTCAGGTGTCAAAGGGACACGGTCCGAGCTATCCGCTCTTTGCCCGGTTGCCGCTTCTCGTGCACTATCCCGGCTCGCCGCTCGCCGGGGCGTCCACGGACGCGCTCACCTGCACCGTAGACCTGCACGCAACCGTGCTCGACGCGCTCGGCCAACCCGTGGACGACGCGTCTCACGGGGTTTCGATCACCCCCGTGCTCCGCGGAGAGGGCGGGAGCGGCCGCGAGGATGTGCTTTACGGCTGGTGGGGGAAGGGGTTCTACTGGACCGACGGGCGACATCTGCTGTGCAAGGCGCCCGAGCACCCGGGACCGCTTTATCAGTACGGAACGAATCTTGGGGAGAAGTACGTCGGTCTGCAGCCTGGCTACTTTGACCGGTACGCCGGGGCGACGACGGGGGCCTTCCTTCCGCACACCGATCGCCCGGTCTACCGTGTGCCGTCCGACGGGACGGCCTACTCGACCGTCGGCGCCGATCGCGACATGCTCTTCGACCTCGAGATCGACCCGGACTGTGAAGACAATCTGTACGAGACCAGGCCGAACCTGCGCGATGAGAAGATCGGCCGGTTGACCGCGGAGATGCGGCGCCTTCAGGTCCCGTTGGAGCACTTCACCCGCCTTGGACTGTAGCGCTACCGCTCGCGTTCGCCGTGCTCCGCGAGTGCGGCAACGAGATTTGCCGCCGCCTCCGCCTCCATCCGCGCGCGTGCTTCGCGGGCGCCGGAGGCGATGTGCGACGTGAGAATCGTCTTCTCCGGCATCTCACGCAGCGGCCCGGCGTACGGCTCCTCGTCAAAAACGTCGAGCGCGGCGACGGCGATGCGGTCCTCGCGCAGCGCCTGAACGAGCGCCGCCTCGTCCACGAGCGCTCCGCGTGAGGTGTTCACGAGGATCGCCCCGCGCTTCATCCGGGAGAGTGCCGACGCGTTGACCATGCGCCGTGTCGTCTCGAGCGCAGGCGCGTGCAGTGTGACGATGTCGCTCGCTTCGAGGAGCGTACCGAGGCGAACCATCTCGCACATGTCGTGCTTCTCAATGACCGGGTCGTACCCGAGGACCCTGCAGCCGAAGGCAGCGACGAGTGAGGCGACCGCGCTCCCGATCCGGCCGCA
>SKZO01000143.1 GCA_007127335.1 Spirochaetales bacterium
AGCGAGTGCGGCGAACCAGCCGTCGATAAACGCGTCGGCCTTCACGGTCACCGGACCGGAACCGCGGAGGAAGTCGTTCACGGTGGGCAGGTAGGTCGCGAGCAGGCTGAGGTCGCGCAGCAGCGGCAGCGTCTCGTTCTCCGGGCGTGTGAGGAAGGCGTCGAACGACTCGGGCAACTGTTCGTCGTGTCTGCGGTCGGCGACACGGATCTCGAAAGTGAACGCGTCGGCCCCGCGGTCCTCGACATGGATCACCGGGTGATGATGAATGGGTCGGATGAAGAAGCGGCCGAGCCAGAGGTGGATCGTCTGTGCGTTCTCCCGTTCCTCGAATCTGCGCGGGGTGTACTCGGCGGCGCGGAAGAAGAGCGCGGTCACCGGGTCTTCGTCGGCCCGCTTCACCGGCTCGAAGAGGTGCAGGTAGTGGCGCAGGAAGAACGAGACGAGGAAGAAGACCTGCTCGCGGGGAACGAGCGGTGAGGTGCCGTAGCGCACGATCTCGCGCGGCAGCGCGTCGACGAGGGCGTTGAAGATATCCTTCACCTCGCGGTTGTAGAGCGCGGGAATCCACCTGACGATGTAGGTACCGCTCTTCATCGCGATGATGTCGGGGATCGCGGCGTTCCGCTCGAGGAGCGTCAGCGCGAAGCTGTGAACCATGATCAGGTACGAGACCACCGGCGGATAGGCGGAAAGGTCGCCCGCGGAGAGCAGATGGAGGTAGTCGATGAAGGGCGAAAGGTCGTCGGAATCGAACTTCACCCCGGCGCTCCCCTTCTTCAGGGTGCCGGCGAAGGAGTTCTTCGACTTGCGGATGGAGATCGTGCACGAGGTGTAGAGCGTGCGTGGCGGCTCTTCCTGGAGGTCGAGCTGCTTCACGTGACGGCGGGTCGCGCGCGCCACACGCCGGTAGGCGTCGAGCAGGATGGTCTTGAAGTCGTTCTTGAGGTAGAAGAGCGGGAACTCGGTCAGCAGCTGTGAGGAGGCGGGGTAGAGATCCGGTACCGTCGCGAAGTCGATCGCCTCGAGGTGTTCGGCGAAGTAGTTGTACTCCTCTTCCTTCGCGGCAACGAGCGACTCGATCCCGACGATGGCCTGCTCCTCCTCGTCCCGCTCACCGCGAATCGCTGCGAGCAGGTCGAACCCGTGCATCTCGAAGACGAGGAAGGGGTTTTTGTCTATCTCATTCGCGATGAGATAGACGACGGCGGCGAGGTGCTTGCACGGAACCGCCCAGTCGGGACAGCTGCAATGCATGTTGAGCTCTTCCCAGTTGTTCGGAAAGAGCCTGATCCCGTGAGCGGCGCATTCCTCGTCAAGCTCGGGAGGCAGCCGGCGAGCCTCGAGCTGCGAGAGGAAGTACGGGCTCTCCTTCACGAGCGAGGTGATCGTGTGTTCCTGCTCGGCGGAAAAACCCCAGAGCTCGAGCGCCACCTTGTACGGCGACGGCCGCGTGCCCTGGACGCGCGCTTCGACGAGTGTATGGCGAGGCTCGATTGATTTCACCGAGCCGTTGCGCGCGTAGCGGACCCCGCGCGGGAGCCGGTTCTGGTAGTCGATGTTCGAAAGCGCGTCGAGCCAGCGCCTTCCCCACCATGTATGCCCGAACTCGATGCGTGCCAAGCTTCCTCCAATAGGGAACTATGCTACCGGGCCGGGCGGGCGGAGGCAAGGCGCCGATGCGCATAGAGGTCATTGGAACGAACCGGAGACAGGGAGTATGGTAGTGGCTTACGATCGGCGCAAAGCAGCGAGACGGTCCGGGAGGTATGAATGCCAGAGAGAATCTACTACATCGACACCGCACAGGGCGACGACACGCAGGACGGTTTGTCCCCGGGCAGACCGCTCAGAAGCTACGCCCCTCTGACCGTTCGCGGCGGTGATACGGTCCTGTTCAAGCGGGGCAGCATGATACGCGACACTCTTCGCACGAGCGACGGGGAGCCCGGAGCCCCGATCACCTACGGCGCCTACGGAGAGGGAGAGAAGCCGACATTCCTTGGCTCGGTCGCCGCGGGAGATCCGGGCCGCTGGGTCGAGGAACGCCACTCGCTGTGGCGATATGTCGGCTCGTTTCCCAGCGAAGTCTGCAACATCGTCTTCGACGACGGTGCATCATGCGGCAATCTCCGGTTTGGTCTGGACGACCTTCAGAACGATGGTGAGTGGTACTATACGGATATCGGCACCGCCTCGTCGAGGGAGAGCGGCGCGGAAGGCACCCGGACACCGGGCGTGCTCTATCTCGTATCGTCCGGGAATCCGGGACACCGCTATCGCAGCATCGAGTGCTCGCTCTGGGCGAATCGCAAACTCGTCTCCGGCAAACGCCATATCATCATAGAGAATCTCTGCTTCCGGAACTCGGGAGTGCACGGGTACCAGGAATCGCACCCGATCGACGTGACGATCCGCGGCTGCGACTTCCGGTGCATCGGCGGCGCGGTATGGGACCTCGCGCATCGCGTTCGTTTCGGCAATGCCGTCGAGCTCTGGGACGGAGCAGAGGATGTGACGGTCGAGGGATGTCTGTTCGACAACATCTACGACGCCGGGGTAACGCACCAGGGCGGTGGCGTCGTGAGCGTACCGGAGCGGATCTATTTCCGTGACAACCTCTTCATCGACTGCGGTCTCGCCGCCTACGAGTGTCGCGAACCTTCACGCGACATCTACTTCGAGCACAACACGTGCATCACCTCCGGCGGTGGATTCGCGATGCAGGGCGAGCCGCCTCCGCGAAAGTCCGAGATCTACGTCAAGGCGCTGGGAAACGGCCACATCGAGATGAAGGTAATCGCCGACGGAATAGATCCCAGCGGTCCACAGCCGATCGACGTGGGCCACCATGTCCTGGTCTGGCGGATCGAACGCAACACGCAGCCGGGTCAGGTCTACATCCGGAGAAACGTCTTCCACGAAACGCCCCACGGCGCGGCGATCTACGCGATCATCGACGAAGAGGACATGCGCCGCTTCGTGATTGACGAGAACTGCTACAGCCCGGCAAACGCCAAGCTCCTGGCATATTACAGCGGAAGGACCTACGGCGCGGACGAGTTTGACCGCTACAGGGAGGAGTGCGGCCAGGACGCATCGAGCCGCCTCGAGAAGCCACGCTTCGTCTGCGAAGCGCAGGGAGATTTCCGGATTCAGGAGAAGTCATCCTGCGCCGGAGCGGGGGTGCGCCCGCACTTCTCGCCAGGCAGGTGATGAATGCTCATGGTCCGGGAGCGAGCGTTCTACATCCGGTTGGTGACCCTCGCGGCGCCGCTCGCGCTGCAGAGCGTTATCACCTTCTCCGTGGCTCTAGCGGACAACATGATGGTGGGGCAGCTGGGCGCGCTCGCTCTCTCCGGCGTATTCGTGGCCAACCAGATCCAGACCCTGCTGCATATGCTCGTGATGGGGCTTGTCTCGGCACTGCTCATCCTTGGATCACAGTTCTGGGGTAAACGCGAGGCGGAGAAGGTCACGACGATCATCGGCATCGCGTTCAAGTTCGGCGTGGGATCGGGTCTGGTGATCACGCTCGTGACGCTGGTCTGGCCCGTCGGCGTCCTGCGGGTGTTCACTGATGAGACCGACGTTCTGTCCGAGGCGCGCGCCTACCTGGTCATCATCCGCTGGTCGTACCTGTGCTTCTGCGTGACGCAGATTCTCATCGGGGCGATGCGGTGCGTCGAGCGCGTTCGCATCGGCATGTACCTCTCGATCATGACATTCGTCGTCAACGTCTCGCTCAACTGGGTGCTTATCTTCGGGAACCTGGGGGCTCCGGCGCTCGGAATACGCGGCGCCGCGATCGCCACGTTGACGGCACGCGTGCTGGAGACGATCGTCATGGTCGTCTACGTCCGGCTCGTCGACACGAGGCTGCGGATGCGGGTCCAGGACATCCTGCGAACCGAACGCGTGCTCCTCCTGCGCTTCTTCCGCTACGGACTACCGGTGATCGGGGGGAGTCTGTTCTGGGGGATCAATCTTGCCGCGCAGGGAGCGATCGTAGGACGGCTCGGAGCCACGGCGCTCGCGTCGGTCAGCATTGCGAACATCGTGTCGCAGATCATGGCCGTGGTCGTCTACGGGACCGCCGGCGCGACCGGCATTATCATCGGTCAGGCGGTCGGCGCCGGCGAGAACGATCGCGTGCGCGCGTATGCGAAGACGCTCCAGGTGCTGTACGTGGGCATCGGGCTCCTCTCGGGTGCCGCGCTCATGCTCGTGCGCGAGAACATCGGGCTGGTCTACACGCTCGACGCCGAAACGATGGCGATGACCCGCGGCTTCCTGCTGGTCCTGTCGGTCACCATCGTGGGAACCGCGTACCAGATGTCGTGTCTCACCGGAATCGTGCGCGCCGGCGGCGCCACCCACTTCGTCCTGGTGAACGATCTGATCTGGATCCTCGGGTTCGTGCTCCCGGCTTCGGCGATCGCGACGTTCGGGTTTCAGGCAGCGCCGATCGTCGTCTTCGCGCTCCTGAAATCCGACCAGATCCTCAAATGCACGGTCGCCGCGTTCACGGTCAACAGATTCCGATGGATCAAGAACCTCACCGTCGATCCGCCGGAGGCCGAGCCGTCCAGTCGCGGGACGTTGACTCCTGCGTGTCCTGCGGCGGCGCCGCGGGCGAGGCTATCCGGCTCAGGAGTGTCGCCATCAGCTCGTTGATCCGGTCGTAGCTGGCCTGCGGCGCTCCCAGGATAGCCGCTCCGGTCTGAACGAAAGGCCCGGGACCCAGCTCGTCGCGACAGTTATCGACGAGGCTCAGAGCCGAGGCTGGTGTCGTCTCCAGGTGAAACTGGAGACCGACGATTGACGGTCCTATCGCGAATGCCTGGTGCTCGCACGCGGCGCTCCGCGCGAGCAGCGCTGCTCCCGATGGCAAGTCGAACGTCTCCCCGTGCCAGTGAAACGCATCAAAACGTTCGGGAAACACGCCCGGCTCGTCCGGTGTGCGGTACACGGGGAACCAGCCGATCTCGCGGTGCCGATTCGGATAGACGCGTGCATCCAACGCCGATGCGATGAGCTGCGCGCCAAGACATATCCCGAGCAGCGGAACTCCTGCCTCGATCGATCGACGGACGAACCGCTTCTCGTCGCGCAGCCACGGAAAGGCCGCCTCATCGTTGACGCTCATGGGGCCGCCGAGCACGATCAGAAGATCCGGATCATCCGGTGCCGGCAGATTCCCGCCCGTAAAGAACCGTGTCCACGTGATCGAATATCCCGCCGTGACGAGCCACGGCTCGATGCTGCCGAGGCCCTCGAACGGTACATGCTGCAGCACGTGCGCACGACGATTTGGCGCGATCACAGCCTTACTCTCCGCGCCGAGACGGCTGAGGAGGGCTCGTCGTCTGCAGCTCCGTGCCCCTCACCGATCCATCGCGGCATAGGCAGGTTCCCGGTTGTCGCGACGTGTCGCGTCAGCGCAAGCATCCCCGGGACGAAACCGATCCCGCACCGGCGTACGATGTCCTGGTCTATCGCGAGAGTATCCCGCCCCGCAATATCACCACTGCTGACTGCTACGACCATGACCGCCTCCCAACCGGCTGAACCTTTGCCGCGACTCCGTATTCTCGTCCGAATTCTAGAGTGTGTACACTCGCCGGCGGGAAGAACACCGTAAAGACTGGTGCCGAATTTGTTGTGAGTAGTGAAGCGCCAGGCGAATCAGGAGGGTAAGAGGTAGTCGAGGATACCTGTGACGCCACTGATCACCGAACCGGAGTTCTGCCCGACTCTGTTTGACTTCCTGCTCGCCTCCTCGTATTGTCAGACCAACCCCGGAACCTCGCCGCCTGTCTCAGCACGCCTCTCGAGCTCCGGAAGCGAGGACATCAGTGAACACTTTCGATCAACTCGGCCTCATCCCGGCCCTGCTCGACGCCATCCGCGACCGCGGGTTTGTCACACCAACACCCATCCAGGCCGAGATGATACCCTTCCTCCTGACGGAGGAGCGTGATGTCACCGGGCTCGCGCAGACCGGCACCGGCAAGACTGCCGCCTTTGGACTGCCCATCCTCCAGCAGCTCGATCCACGGAGCCGGTCCACTCAGGCGCTCATTCTCACTCCTACCCGGGAGCTCGGCATTCAGGTCGCCCGCGAGATCGCCGACTACGGCCGAAACCTCGCGGGTCTCCGGACGACCGCGGTGTATGGGGGCGCTCCGTTCGGACCGCAGATTCGCGACCTCAGGGCCGGACCTCACGTCATCACCGCGACCCCCGGACGGCTCAAGGACCTTCTGGACAAGGGCATTGCCAACCTCACCACTTTGCGCTTCCTGGTACTGGACGAGGCGGATCAGATGCTCGACATGGGCTTCAAGGACGAGCTCGATGCGATCCTCGCCACCGCGAGTCCTGGGAGACGAACGCTGCTGTTCTCAGCGACGATGCCGCCGGAGGTCGCCCGGATCGCCTCCACCTACATGAACCATCCTCACGAGATCGTCGCGGGTCGAAAGAACCAGAGCACTGGTACCGTCTCTCACTACTTTTACCGGGTACACGCCTCCGACAAGTACGCCGCCCTCAAGCGCCTCATCGACGTGAAGTCGGGGATGTACGCCATCATCTTCTGCCGGACCCGCGAAACCGTGAAGGACGTAGCCAACCGCCTTGCGCGGGACGGGTACGCGGCCGATGCGCTTCACGGCGAGCTCTCACAGGCACAGCGCGATTCGGTGATGGGCCGATTCCGCGACGGCAATCCATCGCTTCTGGTGGCGACCGACGTTGCCGCTCGCGGACTCGACGTTGACGATCTGACCCACGTTATCCACTACGATCTACCCGACGAGGTTTCCGCGTACACGCACCGCAGCGGCCGGACCGGCAGGGCAGGGAAGACCGGCGCCTCGCTTGCGCTCG
>SKZO01000244.1 GCA_007127335.1 Spirochaetales bacterium
CCGGGTGGCTGTCTTTCGCGCCGACAGCTCGGCGCCACACGGAGTGGAACGAGCTGAACGACCGTAGAGAGGTTTGCCGCAGTGAAGTGGTGGACGCGAGCGTGAGAACGCGAGCCGAAGGTGGGCGTACGCGAGAACGCGTTGACGGATCGAGTCTCGGCTGATTGAATACTGAAGACGTGCGACGAGCCCTTCTCCGTGGGTTCGGCTCGTGTCCAAGCAGACCAGGAGTTTCCGTGAACCTCAGCCTGTCCGGCGTCACCGAGCGCGATGTTGATCTGATGATTCTCGAGGAGATTATCGCTTCCCAAGAATTCCGGGACCGTTTCACCGAGCGAATCGGGATAGGTACGGCGCTCTCGGTGACATCAGCAGCAAGGTCGGTTACAACCAGCAATGGTGAGTCGGATCTTGAGGTGTCGTTTACAGACGGGCACCGGACGACTCACGTGCTCATTGAAAACAAGGTAGACGCCCCGCTGCAGCCGTCTCAGGGCGAGCGTTACCAGGCACGGGCGGAGATGTACGTCGAGCAAGGAGAACACGAAGTCGTCATTGCTGTCCTAACGGCTCCGTCCCGATATCTCTCATCCAAGCGGCAGGTTCAGAGCTTCGAGCACCAGGTGGCCTATGAGGAGATCCGGGAGTGGCTACACGACTTGACGGCGTCGGACTCCAGAACCGCCTATAAGGTCGCCTTGATCGAGGCAGCGATAGTGCGCGGCGAAACCGGATGGGTATTGAAGCCCGATCCGACAACAACCGAGTTCTGGCGTGAGTACTGGATACTTGCCACCAGGATTGCTCCGGAGCTTAGAATGCCGGAGCCCGACGCCAAGCCCGCGACGTCCGGATTCATCGCTTTCCGGCCTTCTGAACTGCCCGACGGATACGAGCTGCTGCACAAGTTGCCGTATGGTCACGTTGACCTGCAAATCCGCGGCGGAGCAGAGCAGATTGGCTCTATCCGTGACAGGTACGAACCCCATCTGGACTCCGGGATGCGAATCGAGCGAGCTAGCAAGTCGGCCGTTATTCGGATTACCGTCCCGAAGATCCAGTTCCGTACGTCGTTCAGCAACGTCGAGGCAGAGGTGAAGGAAGGCGTCGCTGCCGCTCGCCGACTGCTGAACTGGTACCGAACCACAGAAACCGCTCAAACCGGGCAGCAGTAAGTCCTTCCGGCCGCATGTTCAGCCGCACCGACGTTCACGGTTGTTGCAGGTGAACTGGTTAGGAGTGTGACCCACTGGGCGTTGGGTCACGGCTGTTGTCGCCGTAGTGCGGTTTCGGGTGTCGGGGGAATCGCGGTAGTGCGGGGTTGGGGGTTTCGGTTCATCGCGTAGGCGGTGTCGAGCGCGTCGGCGGGAAGGCATCGGTGCGTGTAGATCGGCGCGTTGTATCGGCTCTCGTGGCGATGGCGCATGGCGTTGGTACAGGCGCTGCCTCGGCAGGCACGCGGTTGTCGCGTATCGGGCCGAAAGCAGGGCCGCCTTGTCGGAAGCATTGCGCTGCGGGAGACCGCATCGGCTGTCGGTGGGGCGCGACCGCCGGACCGTCAGGCGAACCGCTCCATCGTCGCGGGCTTTTCTTCGGCGTCCTGCCTGCAGAAAAGCGGCACGGCCCGTCACGACGACGGGCCGGGGAACGGGGAAAGGGGGCTCTTTCGGGCTCTCTTCTTTCCTACCTTGTTCGCTGCATCGAAAGCGCTTCCTGCACGGCGGCTACCGGGTGATGAGCAGCATTCGCTGGAAGCATGAAGGTCACCTGTCCGTGGGGATACCTCGATTTCAACATTTCTACGAAGTGGTGAAGCGCCACGGCTCCGGTGATCGAATTGGCGAACTCGACCGAATAGGTCGCGCTTAAGAAACCGCTCTGGTACCTCGCCACGTACCAATCGTCCTTCCGAGGGTGCGGGGCGATCTGGATCTCAAAGGCGCTTCTCATGGCGCTACACCTCCTCGTCACAGGTACCGGCGGCGACCGGGTGCGGCACTGCCCAGTACCCGGTTGCAGCGTCAAGGAAGCGGGAGGCGACTACGCGGTAATGCGGTGCTGCAGGCGGGCGCCGGCGCGAGACGACGAACACGGGTTTGAGCTGCTCGGTCGCGACACGGAAGGCAAGCGTGCTACCGCTGCCCCAGCGACCGCTCATGAGATCGTCCGGGAAGAGCACCAGAAGCTCTGCTCTCTTGACCATCCACAGCGTACGGCGACGCAGCGCGGCGGCAGGTGAGAGACCCTCCGGCACGACCACGGAGGCGAACAGTCCCCGCGATTCGCTCGCGCGGAGGCGATCCACAAAGGCGCAGGCGATGAAGGTGCGCTCCTCTCCTTCCGCCCGTTCTGCAAGCGTCAGGCGAAAGCAGGCATCCACGCCTGTGGCGCAGCCCACCAGAAACGAGAATCCGGCATCGCTGAGCGCGGTGACGATGCGCTCTGCCTCCTCCGGCTCAACGAAGCCGTTGCGGCTTCCGGCAAGCATTGCGGCTCTGGCCGGGATACGAAAGACAAGCCGCGCCTGCGGCGAGGCGGCTCCCTGCTCAGCGGCAAGCGTGATGGTGACCATGACATCCTCCTCGTGGTCGGGTTCACGGCGCGAGAGACCGCACGATTGGCGGGGCGTCAAGACCGCAATGCAGAGAAAACGCTTCCAGCCTGTTCCCGCGTAGAACTTGAAGCCCACCGAGTGTTGGCCGTCGCGACAAACTCAGGTCGCAGTCCATCCGCTCGTCCAGAGCTCGATCGATGGGAACGACCGGTGAGGCGGCGGGGAACTATACGGAACAGTCTGGTCACCGGTGGTTACTGCGAGGACCCGCATGGGCATCGACGTGAGAGAGAACGACACGGGATCCACAATCGGATTGCGGCGCGGTACTATACAGATAGAACCACCGGTCCAACTCGGTTCGACAGAAAGGGCACGATCACATGTTCGCCGCCCTGCATCGAGTGGGGGGATTGGTGATTGACATGAGGTGAGGTAAGAATGGCTCGACGAACCCCGCAACACCGCGAGACCGCTACTTCGCAAACCGGGATCGTGACCTACACCAACCGTATGGGTGACACCTACTACTTGCACGAAGGCAGGACCAAGACAGGTAAGGTTCGCTACTTTGTAGCCAAGACGCCCCGTGAAGGCGGGCTCTCGGCGATCCCCGAGGGGTATGAGCTCGCCGAGAGCATTAACGGGGTCGTTTCAGTGCGGAAGATCGATGTGTCGGCAGCTAGCATCCCGGCAGCCGATGTGGCTCTGGCGCGCGCAGAGATGGCCCGGCACGCTCATCTGCACGGCCACCGCATCGAGATCGTCAAAGGCGAGATCGTCGTCTTCGAACCGGTGACTGATATGTCGATTCCTGATTGGGCAGGGGAAATCGCCGGTCCCCTCTACAAGCGCAGCGCAGGGCCCGATGCCCGGGGCGACAGTATGACGAGGAGGCGGGTTCGCTACGGCCCGGTGATGAAATTCGTCTTGTCGCGAGAGCGCAACGAGTACAGCGTTCACCGGATGACGTACCGCGGCGATGGAGGATGGTCGTGGCCGCTTGCCTCCGGATCCCTTCACGCGCTGCTCAAGCGGTTTCTCGGCCGTGTGGGGACCGAGGAGTTCTATGAGCTATTGTGAGAGGGCTTGGCTCTCACGGATGGCGATTGCCGGCGAGCACGACGATAGAGTGGCCAAGCGGCGCAATGATTGCTTCAGTCTGTACGAAGCCCTTCGGCCGCGTCGGTTGCGGCTCATCGCCAGACCGTCAGAGAGCGACGAGGCGCATCGGAACCGGCAACCGTGTATTGGATGGAGGTGCAGCTAATGGATGTGGTGGAGCGAGATGAGCTGAGGGAAAGCCGAATCCATGACGAGGTCGTCGTGGATGCCCATGACGAGGAGGAACGTGCCCTCGGTTGGTACTACCATCTGGAGGATCATTGCACGTTTCCGTTCACCGCAGTGTGCAGATCCGAGCGGGCGATATCGCCGCTTGAGCAAGGAGACGAGGTTGAGGTCGTCGGAATGGCTCCGGACGAAGAATGCGAACGCGAGATGTTCGTCGAAATCCGCTGGAAGCCCCGGCCATTGGCGGTTCCATTGATGCAGCTTCAGCCTGTTGCCGCAGACGAACAGACCCAGGAAGCTGTTGAGGATTGGCACTATTGGGTTGAGCGAGGCTACGGATTCTGAGGACAGCGGGACTCCGTACGGAGCCCGTGCCACGCCGGCGTGGCAGGAGATCAGGGTCGCCGGAGCCGGCGTGAGGCATGACCGAAGTCGTCGGAACTATGGGAGCGGTCGAGTCAGAGCACGCAACTCATGGCTCTGTTCCTCAGTCGAGCTGCGACGATGTCATCTGCGGCTATCGCGAGGCGAGAAAGGCAGTTGAACAACGATGAAAGCCGAGGTCACAAGACATTGGCATGATGGGAGCGAGTCAATCGGATACTCGGAAGGCGAACTGGATAGGCGTGCGTTCACACCATCGTGGGCCGCTTGGTCTTCGGCCGGTGCCACCTTCTATGATACGTGGCTCGACGCAACCGCACGACAGCGCAAGGCCATCGCCGCTGCATTGAGGCGGGCAAAGCCGGGGCCTCGGCCGGAGTAGGTTCGGGCCCGTATGAAGCGGTTAGCGGCACGGGTTCTGTTCCCGCGGATGGTACAGCGAATGCATCCGCTTGAGATCGCCGATCTCGATTTTCAGGTACCGCTGCGTGGTCTGCAATGATGTGTGGCCAAGCAACTGCGCGACGTAGGCGATGTCCACGCCGTGGGCGATCAACGTTGAGGCCACCGAATGGCGAACGCTGTAACACGTTATTCTCCTGTCTCCGGCAACAAGCTTGTTCACGCGCCCCATCACCGAGCGATTGATCGTCTTTCGGGAATAAGGCGTGCCGCTCGAGGTAAGGAACAAGTTGCCCGGATCATCCCGCTTTCCCTGAAGGAGCCGCTTTCGGCCCTTCTCCAGGTACAGCCCGATGTAGTGCGCGGCATACTGCCCGATTGGCACGATGCGGGTCTTCCCGCCCTTGCCACGAACGATGGTTGCGGTCTGCTCCTTGAGGTCCACTTCTGAGATCTTCAGATCGCAGAGCTCTGATGTCCGTATACCGCTTGCGTAGAAGAGTTCGAGGATCGCCCGGTCTCGCATCGAGACCGGATCGTGAGGCTGGACGGCATCGAGTATCTCGCGCATCTCTTCGTCGTTCGGCACGCGCCGGGAGAGTCGCTGCTCCTCCCTGGGCGCGACGATCACTGAGGTTGGGTCACGCAGCACCACGTCGCGTTCGAGGAGAAAGGCGAAGAAGGCTTTGAGCGCGGTGAGCTTGAGGCGCAGCGTCGTGTTCGCAGGCGGCCGCCCGTCGCGATTCTTCGATGAGCGAACGAACTGCTGGTAGTCGTCGACGATCTCGCGCGACACTTCGTTCGGCCGCCTGATGCGCGGGTAGTAGCGCCCGAGAAAGCCTGCGAACTCTCTCGCGTGTCGGGTGTAGGCCTCCACCGTGCGCGGCGAGAAGCTCTTTGCCTCAAGGTGCTCGCCGAATGCGGTGATGTGCTCCTGCAGGTTCATGCCGATACTCCTTCTCCGGACTGCCGGAATCGTGGATGCTTCGCCTCGATGAGGCGGGCGAGCTCTCGTTCTCTTGTGTGCAGGTAAACCTGAGTGGTACGGATGCTCTCGTGGCCGAGCAGGCGCGAGATGTGTACGACTCCCATCCCGGCCTCAAGCAGGTTCGTCGCCGCGCTCGTTCTCATGGAATAGAGTTCGATCGGCTGGATTGCCGCCTTCCTGCAGGCCTCCTCGACCGCCCAGGAAAGTCCGCGCGCCGAAAGCGGCCTTGCGGTCTTGTGGCTGACAAACACATGGTCGTGGCCGACGTCACCGGGACGCAAATCCCGGACCTCGCGCAGGTAGCGGTCCACCCACTCGAGCGCAACGCAACCCACTGGTACAATCCGGTCCTTGCGGTTCTTCGACTGCTCGATGAAGAGCATTCCCTTCGCTCGGTCGATATCGGAGAGCTTCAATGCCCTGATTTCTCTCGGCCGCAGCGCAGCCGAGTAGGCAAGCTCGAGGATCGCCCGTGCCCGAAGCCCAATCGCGGTTGAGGTGTCGAGCTTTTCAAGGAACTCGGCAAGCTCGCCGTCAGGGTAGGCCCGGTGGTGCCCGCCGTGACCGCGTGGCGTGCGAAGCCCGGCCGCTGGTGAGAGGAAGATGATCTTCTGCTTCTCGAGGAAGTCGAAGTAGATGCGAAGGCGCATAAGCTCGTTGGCGACGGTCCTCGGCGCGTGGCCCCGCTCGAAGAGCGTGCGCGCGAACTCATCCACGTGCACCGTCGTCACCGCCTTCGCCTCGGTGATGCCGCGCGAGGCGAGAAACCCGGTGAGGCTTTTCAGCGTGTAGCGGTGGACCTGCCGAGTCGAGGCAAGCCGGCCAGCCGAGCGCAGATACCGCTCGTAGTCCTGTTCGTAGAACATGATGAGGATCCTCCTTATCGGAACATGAGAAATGGGGTATACGTTCTGTTTCGGAGTTCAGGTGTTCAGGCCCGCCTAACTCTCTACTTGAGAGTGGGTTGGCTCGCGTGGACCTGTACGTTCAGGTATGTTCGGGCTGTTCAGGCTCTCAAGACTGTTTGATTGTCTTGTGGGCTATCGACCTTGGCCGGCGAGTCGGCATCTGTCGCCGCCCTGGCGCGTAGTCGAAAGCCGACGGGCGAAGATCCGCAGCAGGCGATCACGGCTACCAGGAATCCTCAAGACCAGCTCATAATAGCAGGTCTGATCTTCGCCATCCTGCGCCTCCCGGCGCGCCCGTCGTAGATTCGCTTCGACTCGACGGCCTGAGACCGTACGTGCTCATACTAACACATCCGTTACGA
>SKZO01000243.1 GCA_007127335.1 Spirochaetales bacterium
GCCCAAATCCGGACCCATCGTGCGGTGTCTTCGGGGAGCGTAACGGTGACGTTCTTCATCACACAAGAATAGGAAAACACGAGAATCGTGTCAACGATGCGACGTGAGCTGGAGCTGAACCTCGAGCTGCTCGGCATCACCAACGCGCGGCATCGATTTGGCGTCGTAGGCGCAGTGGAGCCACCCGGAACGGGTCCGAAGTCGGCGTTCAGGGCGTACAACCGAGTGTTTGTGTCCAGACTCTTCACGGGCTTACCGCCCTCTCCGTGATGGACTATACTGAGTCCGGCAGGAAGCCGATGAGCGAGAGCATCGCATCGTACGTAGAAACAAGAAAGCGTCGCATCCACCGCGAAGCAGCGGCTCGAGACGCCCGGATCAAGGAGGCGCGAATCGAGATCAGGGAGCTCGTCGAGGACTTTCGCCGTATCGATCCTGAGATCCGGAGCATAACGTTGTTCGGTTCGCTTGCAACGGGGCGGGTGAGGTCCCGTTGGTTCGACATCGATGTCGTCGAGATTCGCACCTGCATGGAAGGGCTTCTTCGAGCCATCGAACGCGACGGCGAGGTTCTCTATGAACGATGAAGGGTTGCGAACGTTGCGGGGTGAGCTCGAGCTGGACGTCGAGCGGCTTGGCGCGCTTGATGCAATGATTGCTGCGCTTGACGCGGCCCCGGAGGACTGAGCCGGATTATGTTCGCAGAGGGCCTCTCAATACCCCATTCCTCGAGAATGAGCTCAGAGGAGGCCGTGCTGTGACGCGACCTCGATCCGCCTGATCCGCGAATACGCCTTCGGTCTCCCTCCAAAGCCTCGCTCCAAGCTCCGGGTCCCGAGCCCGGGCATCCCTTTCCTTCCTGCTCGAGAGGTGGAAGTACAGCCCGCTTGTCGAGTTGAACCGTGGCGAGCTCGCGAGATGTGCGACCATGCGCGCGGACTTCTCGGGCCCGGGAAAGGCGAGACGCAGGACGAGCCGGATGAGCGGCTGAAGAATCCCCGGAGCATCGCCGGCGATCCCGGTGCGCATCGCACCGGGACACATCGTGAGGACGGTGAGCCGGGTCTCGTCATTCGGGTTGTAAAGTCGGGAGAGTTCTTCGGTGAAGGCAGTGAGCAGGAGCTTCGAGTAGGCGTACCATCTCACCGACTCGCGCATGCCGTAACCGCCGATGTCAAGGAGGTCGGTCTCCGGAACATCAGGGCTGCTGCGGTGTGCTTCCGATGAGACGAAGACGAACCGAGCCGGACGGCCGTTAGCTGCCGATGCAGAGAGATCGACGCATCCGCTTTCAACCAAACGGGTCGCGAGGAGGTGGTTCGACAGGTAGTTGATCTGGAGCATCTCGTCGAACCCATCCTGGGTGCGCCGGGCCCGCGACGCCACCGCGCCGGCGTTGAATACGACGACGGCGAACCGCCGTCCACGGCGCTCGAGCTCCGTAACAAGAGCCTCCACGGACTCCAGACTCGCCAGGTCCGTCGGGATCGCCTCGATCTCCGGCGTCGTTCCCGCGGACCGTACGCCTTCCGCCTCCACGACTCGCTCGCGGAGCCTCCGGAGAAGCTCAGGGCCGGCGCTTCGACTCGCCACGATGAGATTGGCTCCGCGGCGCAGCAGGATCGCGGCGGTCTCGAATCCCAGGCCCGAGCTCGCGCCGGTGATGAGGCACCAGCTACCGTCCATTCGCTCGCTGTCCAGTTCTGGTGGTTGCACGCGACGTGATCGCCAGACGTCGGCAATGCCGTTCGCGATCGCGGAGAGGGCTCCAGCATACCGGCGATTGTCGCTCATGCGGCTATACTACTCCCGAACGAGGCCGGTAATCACGTCAAAATGGGCGTCGTTTGAGACAAGAATCGATCCGCTCTCGAGAGCGGCGGCGGCGATCCAGAGATCATTCGTGGGTATCGGAGTGCCTGCCCTACGCAGAGCACCGGAAACCTGCGCGGAGCTCGGCAAGAGTCGGAGTCGGGAGCAACACCTCATCTGCGTGCGCAATGAGCTCGGCGGTCGCTGCATCACCGCGCATGAGCGCGGAGTATGCATTGGTGTCGAGCATGACTCTCGCTCGAGGCCGCCGCTAATCACGCCATGGCTCGCGATCGATCTCGGAGAAACCCCGAACCGCTTCGTCAAACTCAGCCGCCTCCGCCTCGGACCAGAGTCCGGAGAACTCATCAAGGTCATCGTACCTGCGTCTTCTGTCATCGCCTCCGAGTAATGCGTCTTTGAGCGTCTCCACTACGAGACGGTTCACGCTGACACCTCGCCTCCGGCTCTCCTTCCTGAGCTCCTGGTTGAGCCTCTCATCGCCGCTCCTGATCGTGAACGTCGCCATCGTCGAGTCTCCCGGACATATGCTCCCACAAGTTGACGTCATAATCAACACAATCTGATAGCAGAAACGGACTATCGGTCAGCGTTTTTCGATGTCCGACGACGCGCGATGCCCTCTCGCCGGCTCCGGTGACGTGCTACGGCGTCTTCCGCGGGGGCGACCACAGGGCCGCCGTGTTTCACTTTGCCGCCTTGGCGCAACCGCCTACCAGACCACCGGCACGAGGCCCGATCTGGAAATCGCCTCGTCGCGGGTGACGAGTTCGGCGTCCGTCTGCCGCGCGGTCGCGACGAAGACCCGATCGAAGGGGTCGGCCTGTTCCAGACCGAGCGCCATCGCTTCAACGGCGATCGTGCCGTTGATCGGGATCACCAGGAATCGACTGGCCAGCCGGTTGAGAAAGTCGGCGGTATCCGTCTTCAGTACGACGCGCCCCTTCTCGACGAGCATCGCAAGCTCGAGGAGCAGCATGTCCGAGATCGCCAGTTCGGTCGGGCGCGCTGCGTCGATCCGGGCACGCGCGCCGGTCCCCAGCCGCGCATCGCCCTGAACCAACCAGAGCGCCGCGTGGGTGTCAAGCAGCAGGCTCACAGCGCGGCGTTCCACTCGGTCGCAGGCAGCGTCGGCTTGTCGATCGAATCGGCCGATTCGGCTATCTCGTCCTTCATGCATCCAAAGAGCGCCCGGGTCGGTGGCTGCTCCGCGACGATCAGGAGATTGCCTTCCCGCGTCTGTACGACAACCTCCTCGCCGGCGAGCGCCGCCCGGCGGATTCGGGGGAAATCCCGTAGCAGCCCGCTTACGTTTGTCTTCATGTCATATAATTTGTCAAACAAACTGCTCGTGTCAACCGTTCCGTGGCAGCGCCAGGCAAGCCGGGGGCTTGTGACGAACGAATCGACGGCTTCCGTGAAGGCGCAGTTCGCGGAAGATGTGAGATGGGCGCTCTCAGAGGAATCGGCTATACTTGTGTGGTGGAGGGATTGATGATTGCGTTGAGGTTGCCCGAAGAGATCGAGGCCCAGCTCGAAGAGCTCGCGCGACGTACCGGTCGGACCAAGTCGTACTACGCCCGCGAGGCTATCATCCAGTATCTGGCAGAAATCGAGGAACTGTACCTCGCGGAATCGGAGCTTGAGGCTGTTCGGAAGGGTTCCAAGACCTATCCACTGACCGACGTGGAACGCGAGCTTGGCCTGGGCAGTTGAGTTCACTGAAGGTGCACTGAAGGACCTTCGTCGGCTCGACAGGCCGGTCGCCGAGCGAATCACACGGTTTCTGAGAGACCGCATCGCAACGGAGGAGAGTCCGCGCCGCCTCGGACGCAAGCTCGAAGGGTCGCGTCTTGGCGAGTTCTGGAAGTACCGCGTGGGCGATTGGCGACTCATCTGTCGGATCGACGACGGGAGGGTACTCGTGCTCGTGCTGCGGATCGGTCACCGACGTTCGGTCTACCGGTCGACCTGAGTCTCCTCACCTCCGACGCACTCGCTGATGCCGGGGATGGCGGCGATGGACGCGATTGCGTAGATCGTGGTGCATGAGACTCCCGCCGCGGCGGGAGTCTCAGAGCGAGATGAGGAGAAAGATGAGCGACAACTCACGGCCGGTTGCGGTGGCACGAACCGTTCTGATCGTTCTGGGGGTGGTGGACCTGGTGAGGGGCATCATGCACACCTTCGTCCTGGGCTGGGCCGCAGAGAACATCGCCCGGATCGCCCCGCATCCCGACGCGCTCATGCTCCTTGGCGTCTTTGGGAACTCCAATCTGCTCACCGGGGCGCTCTATCTTCTGGTCGCCTTCAGGGCGCGCGAGATCGCCGGCTACATCCTGGGAATCATCCCGGTCGCGTACTTCGTCGGCACCGTCGGGATCAGACTCAACGGCGTATCCATGGAGTCCGAGTTCAACGGCAAGTACATGATGCTCGCCTACTTCCTCGTCTGCATCGTGACGTTCATCTACTTCGTCGTCGCCCGACGGCGGGAGGCGAAGGCATGAGGCTGCTCCCGGCCACGATTGGCAACGAGTACCGTGGATCGCGAGTCGCCTTCTCCTTCTTCATTCTTCTCACCGTCGTGACCGTCGCGCGCAGTCTGGTCCACATCGTCGCGCCCGACGGCGGCGCGCAGAGCATCGCGACGATACCGCTTGATTCGTTCACCGCGAACGGGGCGGCGACCGTGGTTCATCTCTTCGCGCTCTGGGGCCTCTCGCAGTTGATCGTCGGCATCGTGTATGTGCTGGCAATCCTGCGGTACCGGTCGCTCATCCCGCTCCTCTTCGCGCTCGCGCTCGTGGAGTACGCGACGCGCCTGGCCCTGACCTGGTTCAAACCGATGGAGATCGCCGGAACCGCTCCGGGAGGCTTAGGGAACTACGTTCTGATCCCGGTCCTGGCCGTGATGCTGTGGCTGTCGCTGCGCAGACGACCGAGTGGTGACATCGCGGTCCGGTGAGGCTGGCAGGGTCCGAAAGGGCGGCGCTCATTGCATCTCTTCGAGGATCGTGAGCATCGCCTGCGCGTTTCCGATCGCATCGTCGAGCGGGTCGTGCGTGTGCGGGGTCTCCCTCAGGTGCTTGAAGTTCTTCTTCATGTCGCGGACAAGTCCTTTATAGAGGCTTCCCAGGTTGGTCGAGCTGTGGCCAAAGGGATTGCGGCCAATGAAGTGGTGGAAGTACCACGCGACGAACATCCAGTCGAAGCCGTTGTTGTCGGAGACGAACATCGGACGTGGCGTTGCGTGCTCTTTCACCCATCGGGCGAAGGTCTCCATCGCGGTCGCGCCATCGACGAAGTCGGGGCCGAAGCACTCCTCTCTCGTGAAGCCGGACACCGCCAGCGCGTCGGCGACGAAGCGATCGGAGATCGGCCTGATGAGAATCCGGAACCTCGACTCGAGCCCGGGTTCAACCACAACCCCGCCCAACGCGATCATCGAGTAGTCTCCCGGTATCGGACCATCGGCCTCGATGTCGACCATCACGTACGCCATGACGTCCTCCTATTCCACCGCCAGCAGTTCCTCCAGCAGCGAGTCTTCGGTGAGGTCGAGCTCTTCCTTCCATCGCGCCATACGCTCATCCCCAATCCGTGCATTGACCGCAGAGAGGTTGCAGCCGAGTTCCGCGTCGAACCACTCGACGATCCTCTGGTGCGGCCCCGCCCGTGGGCGGATTCGCTGAAGGGTCGATCGCGGCCGATCGCGATACCCCCTGCCAGCAGTGGATCGTGTATCCGCTCGCTTTGGGATGCGTTTGGGGAACTGCCGCGGCCGCAGGTGGCGTCGTTCCTCAACGTCGTAGAACGATAGCCTGAGAACCTTCTCGAAGTGCTCCCGCAGCTCACGCGGCATTTTAGCGTCCGGCCGCCCGGGTGTGAGCTGGTCGATCCGGGGCGTGACATCGTGGCGTCACGGTACCGCAGAACCATCGGCATGTCCATCCGTCACAGGTCCGGCAGACTCACACCGTAAAGGCGGCGATGGCGTGATGAGCACGATACGCCCCCCGCGGGGCGACGGGAGCGCCGCCAGGATCGGCCTGGATCTCCTCTTCCGTGCGCTCCATTACTGTGTAGCGGTACCCAACGAACGTGTAGCCGTGCAACTCGTGCGAGACTCCGTGGACGTTGATGATGAGGTCATCCGTCGGCCAATCCACCGGGTCATGGTTCCCGAGCAGTGTTCGACCAAGCATCGACTCTGGATCGGCGCGCATTCGCTCTGTCGTCGCGGGCCGTCGGATACTCATCGATCAGATCGCCGGCGAGTACTCCGGCGACGTAGTCAGGTCTGGCGAGCCCGGAGGCGAATCGGAGATATGACTCCCTGTCTCCGTGCAGATCGCTTGAGCACAACAGCTTCATGGTTGTAGGAAAGTGCACCACGAGATCCCTGCGACGACCCCAACTCAGTTGCCCCGGGTCGTACCTGGGTTGCACTTGGGTTGCACTTGGGTTGCACCGGTCGCCGCGCTTATCTGCTACTATCGACAAGCAGCACGTTCGTGATCGGTGCATCCTCACCGACGCAGGAAGACGGCCGACCGCAGAGTGCAGTCTTCGTTTCGGCGTCAACCGGTGAATACCTCTTCGACGGCGACCTGCAGGCCGGGAAAGAGCCGCGAGGCGGCCGCGCTCCCTGCCGAGTACACCGCGTCATGCTCGAGTTCGTGCGAGGCGAAGGTGAAAACCGAAATCGTCACCGCTTCCGGATCGACGATCCAGCACTCCGCGACGCCGCCGTCCATATACAGGTCGAGCTTCTTGATCCTGTCCTTGCCTCGCGTGGAAGCGGAGAGGACCTCGATGACGAGAGCGGGAGTGCCCTTGTACCGGTCCTTCTCGTCGATGCGACCTTCCGTGTCGCACAGGACCATGAGATCCGGCTGGACCACGTTGATATCGTCCTCGGTGACCTCCCGTTTCTTTCTGATCGACTCTCGTACCAGGTCCACATCGAACGGCGAGAGATAGGGCTTGCACA
>SKZO01000178.1 GCA_007127335.1 Spirochaetales bacterium
AGACGTTCTGCTGGTGCGCAGCTTCGACAACCTCTGGAGCCAGCGGTTCCAGCCGCACGCGGACGGACTCTCGTACGAAGGGCAGCTTCAGGCGTACTACAACGCGCTCGCGGCGTGGGGCACCCAGGTCGACGTCGGTTCCACCGAATCCGACTTCTCCAACTACCGTCTGGTGGTGGCGCCGCTTCTCAACCTCACCGACGCCAGGCTCGAGGAGCGGCTCGCCGCGTACGTTGCCGGCGGCGGGTCGCTCGTGCTCACCTTCCGCAGCGGGACACGCGAGTGGACGAACACGATGCGCGACACGCCGATTCCCGGCCCGTTCGCCGAGCTCGCGGGGATCACGGTGGAAGAGTTCGACGCGCTGTCCGGCAGGCGCACGGTCAGCGTGGCCGGTGACGGGCTTGCCGGGGAGGCGTCGATCTGGGCCGACCTGATCGAGCCCCGCGGTGCCGAGGTGCTCGCGACCTACCGCGACGGGTGGTACGCCGGGCGCGCTGCGGTCACCCGCCGGGCGGCAGGAACGGGAAGCGTGACGTACGTGGGGTGTGACCTGGACGCGGGCGCCCTGGAGCGCTTCGTTGCCGGAGCCGCAGAGGCTGCCGGAGCGGTGAGCGTGCGCGAGCAGGTCATCGAGGAGGCGCCCGCGATCGTGGAGGCGGCGGTTCGCTCGGCCTCCGGGCTCTCGAGGCCGGCCGTGTTCTCAGGACCGGCGGTGCTCTTCCTCCTCAACCACGGCGACACCCCGGCGGTCGTCCGGCTTCGTAGGGATGCACGGAACCTGCTCAGCCCCGGCGGCGAGGCGCGGATGCGGGAGATCGCGCTCGAGCCGTGGGGAGTGGCGGTGCTGGAGGTGGAACTGTGAAACTCGGTGCATGGATACACGATTTCGGCATGGAAGCGGGGGTCGTTCGCGAGCAGTTCCGTTCTGCGGCGCGCTGCGGTCTGTCCGGCGTGCGCAGCTACGGCGTCGATTACAGCGAGCGCGTCGCTCCGTGGCTTGCCGAGGACGGCCTGTCGCTCGTGGCCGGCATCCACGTGGATGAGCGGGCACTCGTGGCGGACTGGCGAAGCCAGGTGAAGCTTGACGAGCTCGAGCGGACGGCGTCGCTCGGGTGCCGGCTGGAGGCGATCTGCGTCGGGAACGAGCTCCGCGAGGGCGGGGACGCCTGGGAGTCCAAGCGGTTCACGGCCCGGTTATCGTACTCGCTCGCCCGGGTCCTGGAGGAGTACCGACGCTGGCTCGTTGACGCGCTCGACGTAATGGCGTCGCGCGGGAAGAAACTCCTCCTGAGCGAGATGGGATTCCCCTCCGGGGTGGGGTACCGGATCGACGGGACGATCGACGGGAAGGACCACGTGCGCCCGGTGAGCGACACCGCCGCCTTTGGTGACCGGATGGCCGAGTACGTCGATCTCCTCGCACTGGCGAGCAGGGACTACGACGGCCTCCTGGAGGCCGCGTACTTCTACGAGTGGTGGGACAACCACCGGCACAGCAAGATCTGGAACATCGAGCAGAGCCCGATCCACACCTGCTTCGGGCTGTGCGACGATGAGGGTACGCCGAAGCTCGACATCGCGGATCTGGTCAGGCGGGCGCGGTAGCCCGGCGATTGCGAGCGACCGGTCCTCCGGCCGGGAACACGTCGGCGTCAACCTGAACCACTCCATGGACGGCGAGTTTCTCTCACGACACGCCGACGCACCGCGGCCGCGGCACGACCTGTCAGCCGCGCTCCGGTCGATGGGTACCCGGTACCTGCGGTTCCCCGGCGGGCAGAAATCGGACGGGTGCCTCTGGTCGACGCCGCCGTTCGATCGTCCGCCCCCCACCTTCGCCCGGTGGGGCGGACCGGAGATCCCGGAGTCGTTCCGCAGGTTCGTGTCACCCGATGACCGAAGCATGGGTCTCATACGCGGTGCGGATGGCCGAGCACGGGTGGCCGAGCGTGCGTCGCCGGGAGCTCGTCAACGAGAGCTACATGCGCGCGTACAATGGGGGGGCCACGGCCGTGGACTACGCCCGCGACCTGTCCGAGTGGTCGCGCCGCCTGATACGGATCGGTTCCGAGTTGGTGCTCGGGGCGAACGCACCGAACGGAGCGGACGAGGTCGGCGCCGCCGATCCCGAGGGGGCGGCGCCATGGTGGGAGACGGTTCTGAGCCGGAGTGCCGACGCCATCGGCTTCCTCGCGATCCACGAATACCCGTGCTGGAAATGGGGATCGTACGACTACTACACGCGCAACGCGCCCCGGTTCACCGACGTGGTTGATGCGGCGGTCGATACGCTCGACCGCTACTGCTCGGCGGAAGACCCCGGCCGGATCGGCATCGCGATCACCGAGATGAGCTCCGTGGACTGGCTCGGTCACCCGCAGAACCTGGGGTGGAAGCGCGTGAACAACCTCGACCACGCGCTCGTGCTCGTCGACGTGATCGGCCGGCACCGGAGCCACCCTCGGCTCGACATGATGGATGCAACCGCCGAACCTTCAGCCGACGAATTGGCCGCGCCAGACAACACTGGTAGCACATCGACCGCTATCGCAATCCCTGGCTCGGGCGTAACACTCCCTTGATTGCACGATTTCGCGTTGGAGTTCGCTCATAAAGATGATACTTTATATAAGAAATAGATCGTAGCTGGAAGTGAGGTGAAGAAGGTGACGGATAGAACACTGAATCTGAGTGTCTTGACCGTTGTGCTAGTGCTGGTGCTTGGTGTGGCGACTGGATGTCAGGGGCCGATCAACGATGTGCCAACCGATCCGGCCACCGAAGCCGGCAGCGGGAACCCTGAGGGCTCTGAGGACCCTGAGGATCCAGAGGGGCTGATCGAGGAGCTGGTACATGCCATCAACAGCTTTCGCGAGGAGCATTCGCTGTCGACACTGGTGTGGGACGAAGGGATCGCGGATGGTGCACTGGACCACACCGAGCACATGGAAGAGATCCGGGAGCTGACCTATTCCAGCCAGCACACAGATGGTGTCAATTTCCTCTCCGATTTCCCAACGGTCCACGGTATTTCTCTGGGCCGCGCGGCAGGGGATGTGGCGTTCTGGATCTCTGACGGTTTCGAGCTTTTCGAGACTCTGAATGACGAGCACTTGGCCACCTTCTTCTCTGACCCTGACATGACCTACCATGCAGTGGCCAAGGTCCTCGGTCAAGCACCTCACGTCTTCGGCGACTACCAAGGCTACTACGTTACCTACGTACTGGCTGAGAAAGCCGATACACTCGACTGAGCTTGCGGACTGCGGTTGGCCGTACTGGATCGCCGATCCGTGCGCACAGTTGGGAGTCACCTTCGTCCTGGGGCAGACGCTCTCCATGAGAAGCCTGGGCCGTTGGTACTCGTCGACTTCGAGGACGAGAACTCCGCCAACACCGTTGCCCGGGAGCACCTCAACGACATCTTCACACGCTTCGCCGCGCCTGTCAGCGGACTTGATCACCCAACGCTTATGGGCGACACCACCGGTGGGGGCGGGACGAGACACCATCATCGAGACCGCGCTCGATCTCGAGCACCGGAGAGTCTTGCGCCGCGAAGCCGTCGTGGGTCACAATCGCCGGTATGCCGGAACTCCCGGACATCGTCAACTACATCGAAGCCGCTCGGGAGCTCACCGTCGGTTCGCCGCTGACGCACATCACGGTGCACCATCCGTTTCTCCTTCGGACGGTTTCCCCGTCGCCACAGGAGTGCGCAGGACGGATTGTCACCGGGATCAGACGTGTTGGCAAGCAAATCGTCTTCGAGCTCGAAGGTGAGCTCTTCGTCGCGATCCATCTCATGATTGCGGGGCGACTGGTGTGGGCGGCGCGAGCCGGGTCGCGAAAGGGTACGCTCGCGGAGCTCGCATTCAGTCGCGGCACGATGCGCCTGACCGAGGCGGGAACGAAACGGCGCGCAGCGCTCAGGATCCTCGCCGGGGCCGAAGCACTCACCGCGCTCGACCGCGGCGGCGTAGAGCCGCTCGAGTGCTCGACCGACGAGTTCGCCGCGGCGTTGCGCCGTGAGAACCGGACGCTCAAGCGGGCCCTCACCGACCCTCGTCTCGTCTCGGGGATCGGGAACGCATATTCGGACGAGATCCTGCACGCCGCGCGGCTCTCCCCCTTCCTGCGGACCGGAGCGCTCCAGGACGAGACGATGGCTCACCTCCATAGCGCGGTCCGGGAGACGCTCGTTACGTGGACTGACCGTCTGCGGGCCGAGCGCGCGGGCGGATTCCCCACGAGGGTTACCGCGTTTCATCCCGCGATGGGTGTGCACGGCCGCCACGGGAAGCCGTGCCCGGCCTGCGGCACCGCGGTCCAGCGCATCCGCTACGCGGAGAACGAAGCGAACTACTGCCCGCGGTGTCAGACCGACGGGAGGGTCTATGCCGACCGCGCGCTCTCGCGACTCCTCAAGGACGACTGGCCCGGGACCATCGAGGAGCTCGAGCGGTCAGTCGAGCGGCCGCCTCTGCCTCCACCGTGAGACCGGGTCACTCCTCTGCGTCACACCCGCGCCGCGAGCCTCGTCCTGCTCCCGAAAGGCGGAAGCTTCACGCCCGACACGGGGATCTGGATCGCAGTGCTGAGACGCTCGGTGTGAGTCCGAATCTGACCACCCGGATTGCGACTGCCTGCCCTTGCCAGGATGGGGCGGGACGTAGTACACACGAGTCCATGTGGTTCCCGTTGAACGACAGGCCGGCTGCAGTGAAGACCGGCTCGCCCGCCGTATGAGCGGTGTCCTCGGCCGCAACACCATCGCAGTGTTGCTCACACCTCTGGTCGCACTGTGCTTCCTCTGGCTGCCGGTCGGCGTCCATGCGCAGCCCGACGATCCGGTAGCCCGCGTGTCCACACGGGCGGTGGAAGCGCTGGCGAGTATTCAGACCTACTGCGACCAGCGCCCGTGCGGAATGGGATCCGGCTTCGCGATCGAGACCACCGGCGCTGTCGTCACCAACTATCATGTGATCGCCGCCGCCGACCGGATCGCGGTTACCATCGGCGGAGTCACCCATCGGTCTGCCCGGGTCGTCGCGGTACACAAGGCCTGGGATCTGGCCGTGCTGAAGGTGGATTCGGCGAACCTGCCCACGCTGCCCCTTGCGTCTTCATCAGACGAGGTTCGCCTTGGCGAGACGGTTGTGGCGGCCGGTAACCCGCGGGGCCTTCGCGGGACCGTATCAACCGGGATCGTGAGCGCCCGGCGTCCGGGAGCCGAGCTTTGGATGCACGAGCTGCCGATTCCCATCATCCAGACCACCGCGGCCATCTCTGAGGGCAGCAGCGGAGGCCCGCTGCTGAACCTCCGCGGCGAAGTGGTGGGCATCCATGCCTTCACGTTCGTGGAAGGTCAGAGCCTGAACTTCGCGATACCGGTGGATCTGCTCCACATGGTACTCGCCAATGAGCGCGGCTTCTTCGACCCACGCCCCGGTGAGCTGGGAGTACTGCTCGAGTGGGACGGACCGTACGACCTGGACCTCGAGATCTGGTCGCCGGAGCGCAGCTACAAGGGGGATGCGTCCTGGCTCGGCCGGTCACCGGATGCGCATGACGGAGGCCGCGAGTGGTTCGTGTTTCGGGACTATGGCCTTCACGACTTCAGCAGCGGTCGCTACGTCGTGTCGCCGTTCTTCGCCGGTCCGGAGACCGACGACTCGGTCACAGCCCGCCTGACGGTGGTCCTCCCGGACGGCCGCAGGCAGACCTTTCGCCAGGAGGTGGGCTACTGGCCACCCTACCACCAGTGGTGGGCCCTGGAAGTCGACGCGGATTCGGGGACCGCCCTGGAGCTGGAGCCGTTCGGCGAATATCTGGAATCCACCTGGTACGTGCACAGCCCGGGCGACCTCGCGGTCGTTCTCAGCTGGAGCGGCGATCACGATCTGGACCTTGAGATCTGGTCGGAAGATTTCGAGTTCATCGATAACGCAGCGTTTATCGGCGAATCTCCCGATATCGGACACGGTGACGAAGGTGAAGAGTGGTTCGTCTTCCGTCGCTACGCGGTGGGCGACTATTCCACGGGCCGCTATATCGTATCGCCGTACTTCTTTGGTCCACAGACGGATGCCGAGGTCAGAGCCGTCGTCACCATTCATCTTCCTGACGGTTCGACTGAGACGGTGAGCCGGTCGCTCCGGTATGCCCCGCCGTACGATCAGTGGTTCGCCCTGCTCGTAGACGCCGATCGCGGCGCGTTCGAGGTTCTCGACTTCATCTGGGACTGAGTGGTCGCGTCTGTGCTCAATGCTCCCGGTGCGCTCGAATCGGATGCGCCGGCTCGTAGCGGCCGCGTGCTTCCACCGGTTCGTGCGATCCGGGTAGAATGACGCCTGAGTGGAGAACACTGTGCGCCCCGACTGGGATTCCTACTTCATGAAAATCGCCGCGGCTGTCTCGGAACGGTCGACCTGCGACCGCGCGTTCGTCGGCTGCGTGCTCGTACGCGACAAGCGCATCCTGACAACCGGCTTCAACGGTTCGCCTGCCGGGCAGGAGCACTGCGACGAGGCGGGGCATCTGATGGTGGACGGACACTGCGTGCGGACAATACACGCCGAGACCAATGCTCTGATCCAGGCCGCGCTTCACGGAGTGTCCACCCGGGGAGCTACCTGCTACGTGACCCATTTCCCGTGCATTCACTGCACCAAAGCTCTGATCAATGCAGGGATTGTCCGGATCGTCTACGGCGACTCGTACAGGATAGACGAGCACGCGCGCGCGTTCCTGGATACCGCGGGCATCGATTATGCTGCGTCGACAGGGTGATTGCCATGCGTCAGACCAAGGGGCCTCTCCATGAGGTCCGGCGAGCACCGGCTTCAACATCGAGCGCCCCCCCGTTGCGCACGAGTCTCCTCTACCCCTCACAAAGGCCTCAGCCAACGGTCACCAGGAGGTACGGCAGCGGCTCGGTCGGATGATAGAGGCCGGGCGCCATTGCGGTCTCGAACGCTGAGAGGTCTCCGGTGGCGTAGACAAGGATGTCCTTTCCCGGTGTGACATAGCCCCCCGGGACGCTCGCGACGTAGCGGTCGGCGCTCCATTGCATGGGCAGCTGCCGAAAGGCGCCCTCGGTCTGATCGGTGTGGCGATACCGCAGAACCACCCGCGTCATCCCCGCGACCGGGCTAAGCAGCTCGACCGGAACCGGTTCGCCCGGCCCGACCCGCGCGGGAGCGCTGAGCGCCCCCGCGACAATGGGCGTCGCCGCGAGGCCTGGGGGCAGATCGGGTGCTCCCGACTCGCACGAGGTGTCGGGCCGCTCGTCCGCTCGCGTGCCGGCGCGCTCCTCGAGCAGAGCGAGGTCCGCCTCGAGCTCAGGAAGCGCGTCCTTCCAGTGCCCGTATCTGCCACTCGAGGCTCCCGCCTGGAAGTCGAG
Organism: Spirochaetales bacterium; assembly: GCA_007127335.1. Lineage (GTDB taxonomy): Bacteria > Spirochaetota > Spirochaetia > DSM-27196 > SLST01 > SLST01. The sequence continues at coordinate 7,409 of SKZO01000178.1, forward strand.
CGGATCGTGGTACGCCCGTGATCCGCAGGCCGAGAGCTCGCGCCAGTGTGTGGTCGCCGCCCGCATCGACTCGCAGGCGCGCGCGGCGTTGACCGTATCCGCCTGACCGTTCGTGCGCGACAGCTCGGCGATCGCGAGGTGAACCGCCGCGCGGATCTTGTGCGCGTGGTAGTCCGCGAGATCTGCGAGCATGAGGAAGTCGACCCGGGTCGCCTCCCATTCCGGGCCGCCGCGGAAGTCATCGCTCTCCGTGGCGTCCGCGAGCGCTTCGCGGGTCCCGGATGCGAAGGCAGCGAGCCATGAGCTCACCTGTAGCGGCGTGTAGCGCCCGCCCGCCCTTTCGGCAGCCAGCCCCGCTGAGTACTCGTCGATCCCCACAAAGAGACCGGGATCGCTCGGCTCGGCAGCGCCGTAGGTGACATCGCCGAGCGCGTGGTTCCCCTGGTTCTGGGCGAAAAGCGCTCCTCCGGTGCTGAGCTCCGGCCAGTAGTGGAGCATGGGGTGTTGCGGCATGTGGAATGCCGTAACGAGCGGAATAACCCGACTCGCAAACGCATACGCGCGCGCCACATGCGCTCCGCAGGCGTCGCCGAAACGTGCCCCAAACTCCCGGGAGAGAACATCAGCGGGGCAACGGAGCGAGTAGCCAAGCCTCCCGAACAGAACGTACAAGTACGAGTAACGCTCGTCCTCGAAACGGTAGGACACGAACTTCGCGTCGCCATGCAGCGGCCAGGCCTCCCTCTGGCGAAGCTCGTGTCCCCACTTCAGGCTCAGCGGTGAGGCGAACTCGAACCCGGGCGCATCGCCGACGCGCATTGAGGCGCAGAAGCGTCGCACGTAGTCAGGGTCGCCCCAGAGGAAGAGGTTTGTGGCGCCCAGGTTCCAGAGCCGGTAGATCATCTCGTACGAACGGGGTCTGTCGAGCAGGTCCGAGTAGCTGTAGCGTCGCGCGTGGTTGAGGTTCGCAAGTTGCGAGAGCTCCTGACTGCGCATCTGCGTGAGGTGGTGAGGAAGACCCGTCTGCTCGCACCAGTACTTCGTGGGCACGCTGACCTCGAGACCTGCTTCCAGCGCGTGGCGGATCATGCCGTCGGTGAGCCCCTTCGCACGAAGGTCAAGCCGCACCGCCCGCCCGCAGGACGCCACGGCATCCGTGAGGGTGTTCCAGAACTCTTCGGCGGTGTTCTGGGTGCCGACGCCCGACTCGTGGTTCACCCGCAGGTGCACACCGGAGATCTCCGGGCACCGGATGAGAAGCTCGCGAAGCCCTGCAGCACAGTACGCGGCGAGCTTACTCTCATCCTCCGGGAGTCCGTCCACGAGGCGGCTCAGCTCGCTCTGCCAGGGGAGCTGTTGCCAGATGCCAATAACGAACTCGATAGCCCGATCAGCGCACATCGCGCCGATCCGCCGCAGCCGCTCAAGATTCTTCGCGCGACCCGCCTCCGCGAGCCCGCGAACCTGAACGTCCGGGTAGCCCGGCACATCGACGAAGGACGGATAGGGAGGCGAGAGATAGGCGGTGTCGAATCCGGTGATGAGGACGAACCGGTTGAGGCGGCTTCGAGCGAGCGTGTCCAGGAACCACTCCCAGAACTCGTCGGAGTGCAACCACGCTTCGTCCAGGTGCCCGGAGAGGAAGCGGTTCACACCACGTATGGCGAGGTGCGGCGACTCGCAGAACGGATCAGGCGTTTCGATCGCGTCCATGCCGGAGGCGGCGACCCGTTCGGCGAGCTCGAGCGCGGCGTACATGAGCCCGGCGCTCCCACCGCCGGTGACCAGGAGAATGCGCCTCGCGCCAGACCACGCTTCGCCGAACCAGGCGCTCTCGTCGTCCGACGGCAGCGCGATCCGGTTCTCCGCGGCGAGCCGGCGAACCGCGGTGCGGTCGCGGCGTCCGACTATCACCGCCGGCCCGTCGGCGTCGCGGGGCGCGCTGGTAACGGCCGCATCGACACCGGCTTTCCTGAGCGCATCGAGCAGGCGTGCGAGCCCGTACGCTTCGGGCCCGGTCGGCTGACAGAGGCTGATGACCGAGAGGGAACACAGCATACGACCCACCTTATCAGACCGCCTCGCACGGTTCCAGGGTGAAAGGGTGGCAGCCGGTTTGGGCCGCGGTTCCTGGGCCGCGATTCCTTGACAGACGCCGGGACTGCGTGTAGGGTGCACCCCGTACCCTCGGCACTCGAGAGTCTTTGAATCCGCCGTCTCGTTTTGGTCTGACTGCAGGGTTCTGCACCCCACAAAATGGAGGAATATGATGAGAGACCGTCCAGATGAGGTCCGGACCCTGAAGGAAGCGTTGGAGACCCAGTGCAGGCACCGCGACATGGAACTCGCTCTGCAGCCCATGCCGAACTACAGCAGGACGCCCGGCGGACCGAACGATACCCCCCTCTCGTTCTGGGCGTCGTGGACCCTCAGGGATCGTCCTCGCCGGATCGCCTTGCTTCTTGACGACTGTCAGGAAGAGTACCGACCGTACGCAAAGCAGATTCTTCCGAACATGACGAAGATTGTCGAGGCGTTCCGGACGGCTCGATCGAAGAGTGACGGAGTGTGTATCGCCTGGAGCGCGTGGACGCGCCGATTTGACGACGGTATCTCCAACGCGATGGACCGATGGTACGGCCCACACGGCTTGCGCCCGGACGATCCGGAGAACGCCGCATATGTGTTCACCGGTGCTGCCGGTATGGAGCCGTTGTCCGAGATAGCCCCAACGGACGCAGAGATCGCCGACGGCTGGTTCTACCACGGCAAGCACCTGGATATGTTCTGGACGTTCGATAAGGACGGCAACTCCTACCTGGACGAAAAGCTCAAAGCGCACGGCATCGATACGATCGTCATCATTGGGCTCTGGACGGACGAATGCGTATTGAGCACTGCGTATGCGGGCAACTCGCGCGGCTATGACGTGGTGGTGGTCGGCGACGCCGTTGCGACCGCGACAGCAAATCAGGAAACCGCGCTCACCGTTGCGAACAGCACGGTCGCGAAGGTGCTCTCGACCAAAGAGCTGCTTGACTACATGGCCAACGATTTCGCCACGGGGAAGGCGGGCGCGGTAAAAGGCACGGAGCACCCGGACGGGCGAAAGACCGATTGACCCGCCGGGCCACTGTCCGTTATGAGTCGACGTATACCCGCGGCACCCGACCCGCCACGGCGCAGGTCACCTCGTACGGGATGGTACCAATGAGATCCGCGATCTCCTCTGCGGATGGGCCCCGCGGGTCGGGCCCGAAGAGCACCACCCGGTCGTGCTTCCGCGTGGGAGCCGCGGGTCCGAGGTCCAGCATGATCTGGTCCATGCAGACCCGCCCGGCGATCGGAACCCGTCGCGCCCGGCGGTCGCCGTCCTCCCACACCAGCACGCTCCCACAGTTCGAGAGGAGCCGGTTATAGCCGTCGGCATATCCTACCGGCACGGTACCAATGACGGTTTGCCGGTGCGCCACGTAGGTCCGTCCGTACGAAATAGAGGTGCCCGGCTCGATCGTCTTCAGCTGGACGATTCTCGACTCGAGTTCCATGACCGGCCGCAGGTCGAGGTCCCGCGCCTGATCGTGAGACGGGTAGTAGCCGTACACCATGATACCGGGTCGCACGAGATCGAACCAGGCTTCCGGATAGGCGAGCACTGCTCCCGAGTTCGCTGCGTGTACGAGGCCGTCGGTCACCCCCGAACCGCGGATGCGCCGGACCACCTCCGTGAAGAGTCGGCACTGGTGCTCTGTGAAATCGCGGTCGGCGTCGTCTGCCACCGGGAAGTGGGTGGCAATCCCCGCAAGCCTGAGGTTCGGGTCATCGTGGATGCGGCGTGCGAGCACAGGAGCATCTGCCGGCGAGCACCCGATACGGCCCATTCCGGTGTCAACTTTCAGGTGCACCGCCACCGTTGTGTGGTGCCTCCGTGCGGCTTCCGCGAGCCGGTCGCAGTACTCCTGGTCGGCGACGAACGGAGCGAGACCGGCGGCGCATACCTCGTCCGCCTCTTCCGGAAGCGACAGGCTGTAGAGCACCATCGGAGCGCTGACACCGGCGTCACGCAGGCGCACCGCCTCGTCCACGGTTGCCACGGCGAGCTGGTCCACACCCTCTTCGGCAGCGAGCTTTGCGAGCTCCTCGGCACCGTGCCCGTAGGCATTCGCCTTGACGGAAACACACATTGCGGGGGACCGGCCCCCGGCCGAACGGCTGACCCGGTCAAGGTACTCACGAATGACCCTGAGATTGTGACGGGCGTTCCCGAGGTGGATGGTGGCTCGCGAGGCTCTCATGCACCAATACTATGCCGGGCTCACGCCCGCGGCAAGAAGAGGCTCACGGCAGCCTCCGGCTGTCCAGCACCTCGGACGCCGGTACGTACTCATAGCCGAACCCGTCGGCAATTGCCTTGTACGTGACCTTCCCTCGGTAGATATTCAGACCCCGGGTCAGCTCCGGATTCTCAAGGCACGCTTGCTCACCCTTTTCCGCGATCTCGAGCGCGTAGCGAATCGTGGCATTGGTGAGCGCGAGAGTGGAAGTGCGGGCGACTGCTCCCGGCATATTGGCCACACAGTAGTGAACCACGCCGTCCACGACATAGACCGGATCGCTGTGCGTGGTGGGCCGGGAGGTCTCGGCGAATCCGCCCTGATCGATCGCCACATCCACCACGACCGCCCCCCTCTTCATGATCTTCAGGTGATCGCGAAGGAGCAGCTTCGGCGACTTCGCGCCGTGCACGAGCACGGCGCCAATGACGAGATCGGCGTGTTCGTACGCGTACTCGAGCGATAGCTCGTCGGAGTAAACCGTTTTGACGTTCGGCGGCATGACCTCGGACAGGTAGTTCAGGCGGTCGAGATCCTTGTCGTAGATCCAGACGTCCGCCTTCATGCCGGCGGCCATCCAGGCGGCATGCGTCCCGACGGTCCCGCCGCCGACGATGACAACTGTTGCCGGCGGTACGCCGGGCACGCCACCGAGGAGGATACCCCGCCCTCCGAAGGGCCGCTCGAGGTACTTGGCGCCCTCCTGTATGGAGAGCCTCCCGGCCACCTCGCTCATCGGACGCAGGAGCGGTAGCTGTCCGTCGGCTTTCTCAACCGTCTCATACGCGATGCAAATCGAACCGGCCCTGATCATGGCGTCGGTCAGGGGCTTGTCCGGAGCGAGGTGGAAGTAGGTGAACAGAAGCTGCCCATCCCTGCACAGTTCGTACTCCGGCTCCTCCGGCTCTTTCACCTTGACGATCAACGCGGCCTCGCCGTACACCTCCGCAGGACCGTCGACCATCGTCGCTCCCGCACGTTCGTACTCCTGGTCGGCAAAACCCGATCCGGCTCCGGCGGAGCGTTGCACCAGTACCGCGTGGCCGCCGCGCACAAACTCCTTGACCCCGGACGGGGTCGCGCCGACGCGAAACTCGTTATCCTTGATTTCCGTCGGGACGCCAATCAGCATCGTAATGCCTCCTCAATGAAGTCCTGCAGGCTCGTCGCCGTATTCGCCGCCAAAGTAGGGCACATCGCCTGGCAAGGCCCGGGAGAGCCCGACGATTACCTCCGCGATCGCCTCGCTCACGCCTTCGAAGTAGCGCCGTCCTTTGTCCGCAGATGCCATGCGGGGATCACCGCTGCCGGTATCCGGATGAATCGCCGCCCATGGCCGGGGAGTCCAGACGCCCGGTTGCGAAAGGCCTTCGATCCTGAACGGGAGCCGCTCACCGCGACCGGCATCCGCCATGCGAACGAGGTCGGGCCTGAGATGGAGCAGGAGCGAGGCCTCCGACTCGTCGGCATGGTCGCCCGGAACGTCAAAGACCTCCCGGCGCAACTCGGGGCGCATGCGCCAGAAGTCGGCAACGACGATGAGCGCCTTGAACTCGAACTGCAGATCACGAACGAAGGGACGGAACTCGTTGCCGCCGTGGCTGTTCACGATCAGCAGGCGGTCGATCCCCTGCGTCGTCATCGAGCGCACGACATCCCGAAGGACGCCGAGCACGGTCGAGACGGATAGGTGACATGTCGCCACCTGGTCGAGTTGTTGCGCGTTGCTTCCGAACGGCACCACCGGAAGGACGACCGGCCTGGCTCCCCGTTCGCGAGCGATCGCGGCGGCACGGGCAGCGAACGCCTCGGCCTGGACATTGTCGGTCGTGTACGGAAGATGGGACCCGTGCGCCTCGGTCGCGCCCCAGGGAAGCACGGCGACGTTCGGAGCGTACTCCCGAAGCTGGGGACGGGATGCTTCGCACAGCAGCTCCGGGCGCAGGCGCCTGCCTTCCTCTGAATCCGATGCCATGGGATAGCATACCACGCGGAAGTTCAAGGCAAAAGCCTGCGCCGGTGTGATTCTGTTTGACTGCAACCGGCCGACTCAGTACGCATTGGGAGAGAGGACTCCGATGGGGACCAGAACCACACCGCGCAGCACCCGTCTCGTCTCCCTATCAATCATCCTCCTCGTTGCGCTGTTCTCGGCCTGCAGCGAAGAGGAGCATCGTGACGAGGCTCGTGAGCCCGAACCGCCTCGCTACCAGGAATCGCCGATCCTCCGGGATCGCGTCGAGCGCGGACAGTTGCCGCCGGTCGAAGAACGCCTGCCGGCGGAACCGCTCGTAGTCGAGCCGCTCGACTCCATTGGGACCTACGACAGTGAGTTCCTCGACGATCTGGCTCAGGACGAAGAGTGATTCTGCGGAGGCCCATCCGCGGCGGTCCATCTTGACAGCGCCCGCCGAAACGCATATCACCCGTCTATGGCGCACACCACGTCGGCGCGCAGCTCAGACCCTCCGGACGACTCCGTCCCAGCCCGCGAGCAGGTCTATCGCCGCAACTTCGGCTTCTTTTTCGCGGATGCCGTCCTGTTCACCGTGGCGATGGGGATCATTGGGCCCACGACCGTGATTCCGGATTTCGTCAGGCGCCTGACGGACTCGGAGATACTGATCGGGCTTGCAGGGAACGTTTTTCCGGTTGGATTTGCACTCCCCCAGCTCTTCATCGCGCGTCATATCGTGCGGCACGAACGGAAGAAGTGGTGGTTCGTCGGGCCGAACATTCCGGTGCGATTCGTCATTCTCCTCTTCGCGCTGGTCCTGCTGTGGCGTGGCAAGAGCGAGCCCCACCTCGTTCTCGCGGTCTTCTTCGCGTGTTACTGGATCGCCGCGCTCGGTGACGGCCTCGTAGGCGTTCCGTGGGCGCTGCTCGCCGGCAGCAGCCTCGATAACCGATGGCGCGCGCGGGTGTTCGGGCTCTCGAGCATGACGACCGGGATCGTCATGCTCCTCGTCGCTCCGGTGATCGGTCTGATTCTCAGCCCGGCGGGGCCGGGGTTCCCGGACAACTACGCTCTTCTCTTCGCAGCGTCCGGGACGATCTTCGCGCTGTCAATTGTCCCCGGCCTCTTTTTTCGCGAGCTGCCCGGAGGGCGTGCGGTCGAGAAGACTCCATCGTTCGCCGTGTTCATCCCGGAGATCGGACGACTGCTGAAGGAAGACGTGCCGTTCCGGTCGTTTATCACGATACGAGTCCTCACAGGGCTCTTTCTGATGGCGGCACCGTACTATGTAGGCTATGGTACGGTCGTGCTCGGGCTGTCGAGCGAGGTGGCCGTTCCCGTGCTGCTCGCAATGCAGACGATTGGCACCGTGTCCGGCGCGTTGTTCTACTCGTGGATTGGTGCACGCAGCAACCTGCGCTATATCAGGATCGCCCTGTGCGCTGTGGCGCTTCTCCCCGTGTCTGCCTTGATAGCGGGGGTGGCGGGACCAGCACCGCTGTACGGAGGCTTCCTGCTCTCGGGTCTCGCTACGAGCAATCTCAACTACGGCTATCTGAACTGGCTGGTCGGGTATGCGGGTGACGAGCGCAGAGCCACCTATGTGGGTCTTGCCAACACCATCACGGCAGTCGTGTCTCTGATCGCACCGTTCATCGCCGGAACGATCGTCCAGAGTCTTGGGTACGAGCCACTGTTCGTGGTCGTTCTTTCGATGGTCGCAGGCGCCCTTTTCATCGCGTTTCGCTATCTCGAACCGGGTGCCGCTGAGACGCCCAACCGCACCGCCGGGTAGGTCATTCCTGCGGACGCGTGTCATCCGTCGGTCAGCTGACCATAGCCGCGAGTCGGCTCGCGTCATGGGGAGCCGCGGCTCCCTGGTCGTTGTCGAAGTAGAGGTACACGTCGCGGCCGCTGCGAGCCCATGACGTCACTGCTCCAGTCCAGGCGGCCAGCTCTTCGTTCGAGTACGAGCCGCGATAGCGACCTCCGGCACCGTGCAGGCGGATGTAGACAAAGTCCGCCGTTACGGTTCGCGGGGACTCATGACCGCCAAGATGGTAGATGCAGAATGCGACGTTGCTTTCTTCGAGAATCGCGTAGACTTCATCGTTGTACCACGACGGATCGCGGAACTCGAAGGTGCAGCGAACGCTGTCCGGCAACTCAGCCAGGAAGCAACGCAGCCGTTCAGGATTGCAGCCCCACCCTGGAGGCAGCTGGAAGAGCACGACCTCGAGACGCTGGCCAAAGGGCTCAAGCGCATCGAAGAGTCTCGAGACCGGTTCTGCCGGATCCTTCAGCTTCTTCATGTGCGTAATGTAGCGACTCGCCTTAGCGGCGAACACGAAGTCGTCGCCGACACGAGAAGCCCAGTCGGCGACGACATTCGGGTCCGGAAGCCCGTAGAAGGTCCCGTTCACCTCAACCGTAGAGAAGCGCTCGGCATACGCCTCCAGGCGCGGCCGACAGCCGCCATAGAAAGGGTCGGCCCAGGAATCGTACTCCCACCCCGAGGTTCCTACACGTATGCTTCCCTGCCGCTGTTTCACGCGGTCCGTCATTCGAGGCTCGATGTCCGGCGCTACAGCGGCCTCTGGAGCGTCGTAGTGTCGCGCACTCCCTTCACGCCCGTCGTGTAGAGCGCCGCTCTGTACGCGGCATTCTTCGCGAACCAGTCAGGAACCATTCCGGAAAGCGTCACCACGCCGTCCACGACCTCCACCGTGATCGTCTCAGCGTCGATTCCGATTCTCCGGTCAATCGCCTCAACGACTTCCCTGGCTATCGTCTCATCAAGTATGTCTGCCGTCGGCACGATCGCGAGCTCGTTCACCACATCAGTCACGCCTATGATGCCATAGACGACATCCTCCGCCCGCAGCTTCTTCCAGAGCGAGTCCACGGTACCCTTCAGCGTGACCTCTCCCGCGAGCACATCTACCGAGATATCGGCAGCGTCGACATCCGCGTTCCAGGAGAGGACGCTTTCAACGTTGCCCTTCAGAATCTCGTCACTCGGCAGAGGTCTTGGGCCGTCCACGGTCAGATCGTCCTCGACAAGGACAACGCCGGGTACTTCCCATGCATCCGCTCGTGCTGCCTCCTTCGCCGTATAGGTAGGCACAGTCCCGCTCAGCCGCACGCAGCCGCCATCCACCTGCACACTCACCGACGAAGCGTCAACGCGCCCGTCCCAGTACAGTTGATCAACAACGTCTTTTTTGACTGTTTCACTCGTTAAAGCCATCCTTTTCCCCTGCGTCTCCCTACACGAGCGCCGCGATATCTTCGGGCAACTCGCTCTTTACGTCCTCGATCTCGCCTTCTGTCAGGTACCTCTCTACCTCGGCGAGTACCCTGGCGATCAGTTCCTCAGTGGACGCATTCCAGTCGAATCGCGTCTCGCCGAACTGAGCCTGGTGCTCCTCTACCCGCTTTGCGAACTCTCCGGCCGTCTTGAGCCGATCCACATCCTCGCCATAGCTCCACTGATCGACATATATCGCTTTGAGGAACATTGGCAGCTGGGCCACGATGTGGAGGTTCTCCCCGACCGAGATGCGGTCACGAAGCGTGTGCAGCACCGCTCTCAGGAGAATCCCGACCTGATCCTTCCGATCAGGGTGACCTAACTCGGATGCAAGTCTGTTGATGAATTCCTTGCCCTCCCGGGCATAGTCGTCAAAATCGAGTCCCATATATCCTCCTACTGAACTTCGAACGTGATCTTGCATATAACTCTGAACTGGGTCACATTTCCATCCTCAACCTCCGCGAGAGATTCCTTGACGTAGACGCTTCGCACGTTCTTGACGGTCCTGCTTACGTCCTTGACCGCCTTGCGCACCGCGTCCTCGTAGCTCTCGGGAGATTCCGCGCTTACTTCGATCACCTTATGTATGGCCATACACTCCTCCTCCTGCAAGGCTACGCGTGTCGATCACTGGGATGAATAACCCGTCTGGGGTAAGCAGGGCCGATAGACGGGAGCGTCAGTCAACTGCGCAGAATCCAGTCGCACGCGAGTCGCGCTACCTCGTCCAGCGCGCCAGGCTCCTGGAAGAGATGCGTAGCCCCTTCTACTACGCGGAGCTCGCTCTCGCACGTCATCCGTGCCCTCGCGTCCCGGTTCATGCTCAGAACCTCCGGGTCGTTTCCTCCCACGATCAGGAGGCACGGCACCTGAAGCCGCCCGAGGGCGTCGCCCGCGAGATCGGGGCGGCCTCCACGCGAGACGATGGTCCGCACCCGGAGCTCGTCGGCAGCTGCGCCCTCGCGGTCTCCCAGGCCAACGGCCGCCCTGACTGCGGCAGCGGCGCCGGTACTTGCCCCGAAGAGATGCCGGGCCAGTCCGGAGAGCTCAGAGCGGCTCTTCGTCCACTCGACAACTGCCTCCACCCGCCTGGTCAGAAGGTCGATGTCAAAGCGAGTCTCTCGCGAAGCGTCTTCGGCCTCCGTGAGGAGGTCAAAGAGGAGACTTGCGATGCCGTCCTGTTCGAGCCGCTCTGCGACGAAGCTATTGCGGGGGCTGTGCCGACTGGACCCGCTCCCATGAACGAAAATCGCGACTCGATCGGCGTTCTGGGGCATACGCAGGTGAGCCTCAAGCTTCAAGCCGTCAAGGTCCATTGTCATCATGACGCGCCTCCTGTGAGCTCTCTGCACTCGCGAGCGATTCCGCCGGCGTCGATTCCCTGTTCGGCCATCAACGCAGTCGACGAGCCTGAGTGCGGCATCTTCGTCACGGCGATCCGATGGACTTCAGTGGTGCCGGACACCGCGGCTGCGACTGCCTCCCCAAGCCCTCCCTCGGGATAGTGGTCCTCAACGGTCACGAGGAACGGGACCGTGCGTGCAGCCTCTCGTAGCGCCTGCTCATCAAGCGGTTTGATCGAATAGGCGTCGATCAGGCCAACACTGATGCCGTCGCGTTCGAGCTCTCCAGCAGCCTTCAGCGCTTCACTGACCGTTATACCTGAGGCGACGATCACACAGACGTCGTCATCGCTCCTGCGCAGGATGTGGCACCCTCCAATCCTGAAGGTCGTCGCGTTGTCGTAGATGACGGGTGTCTTGCCTCTGATCGTCCGGACGTAGGCGATGCCGTCGTGCCCGTTTGCGAGGGCAGTGAGCTTCTCGGCGGCGACGGCGTCTGCGGGCGAGAGGACGGCGCTGGCGAACAGCGCGCGCATCATGGCCACGTCTTCGAGTCCCATCTGGGACGGGCCGTCCGCTCCGATCGATACTCCGGCATGGGAGCCGGCCACGGCCATCCGGGAACGGGAGTAGGACGCCATCCGGAACTGGTCGTGCGCCCGGGTCAGGAAGGCGGCGAAGCTCGCGACATGAGCTCGGAAGCCGCGGGCCTGGAGACCCACCGCCATCGCGACAAAATTCTGCTCCGCGATGTACCCCTGGACCGCCCGTCTAGGCTCCCCGGAGAAGAAGAACTTCGTCCTACTCGACCCTTTCACGTCCCCATCGAGCACGACGATCCGCTCATCCTGCCTGCCTATTCTCGCAAGCGCCTGACCGTACGCGGTACGAGTCGCTACCATGTCACCTCGGCGGTAGTCGGTCTCTACGCCAATGACCGGCGCCGGGAAGGCGGGCACGGGACTCAGCGAAACCCGGTTCGCGGGCCGGTAGTCGATCGTCTGAAGCCTCGGCTCGATCTGACTCCTGGCACGTTCGAGTTCCTCCTCGCTGACTGCTTTTCCATGACGGTCCGGAGCGTCCTCGAGGAAGTCGACGCCCTTCCCTTTCACGGTTCGCGCGATCACTGCGCTCGGGCGAGTGTCCTCCCTCGTTGCGGCGAAAGCGTCGGCAAGTTCCTCGGTGGAGTGTCCGTCGACGACCTGGACATGCCAGTCGAACGCCTCAAGCCGTCTCGCATACGCGTGGACATCCCACTGGTAAAGCGTGGGGTTGGCCTGACCGAGTCTGTTCACGTCAATGATGGCGGTGACCTGCCCAAGCCCCATGTGGGGAGCGAGATTGATCGCTTCCCAGACGTTGCCCTCGGCCATCTCACCGTCGCCAAGGAGCACGTACACCCGGGCCTCGTCGTACCCGTCGAGCCTCATTGCGTGAGCGAGGCCGAGCCCGGCGGACAATCCCTGCCCCAGCGACCCGGTGGCAATACGCACGCCCGGCACCCGGGGAACCGGGTGCCCCTCCAACGGACTCGAGGCCTCCCGCAGTGTCATTGGGTCAAGGTCTTCGATGATGCCGGCTTCTCTGATCGCGGCGTAGAGCCCGGGGGCGCCGTGTCCTTTGGACAGCACGAAGTCGTCACCCTCGAGCGATTCCGGGTTCCGCGGATCGTAGCGCATCTGGTCGAAGTAGAGAACGCTCAGGATCTCGGCCGACGACATCGCCGTCGTCGGGTGACCCGATCCCGCCGCGGAGGTCATCTCGAGCGAGCAGAGCCGGATTCGATCGGCCATGTCCTTCAGATACGCATGTCGATTCTTCATATACCCCTCATCAGCGCGTTCGCCGCCGCGCCCCCCTGTCATTCTGCTACAGGCTGATCGCCTCTGCGGCTACCTCCTTGAACCGGTCGCTGCTTCCCGTTGCTCCGGTGACCACGTCGACCTCTTCCACCGCATCGCCGTCGACGAGTTGGGCCTCAAGCTGTTTGAACGCCAGCGCGGGGTGCATGTCCGGATCCTGATCGGCCCAACGCTCGGCGTATCCTTCGTCCAGGCTCTTGCGCATACCTTCCTCGTCGAACTCATCGTAGTCCACCGCGACGATGTCACCGTTCTCAATCGTTATGACGATCTGTGCCTGCCACCCACGCTCGTCCCGCTCGTCGGATGCTCGCACGACGCTCGGCACGTCCGCCAGGGCATCTGTCTCCGGCGCCGGGCAACCGGCAAGGATCAGCACCGCTGCGAGTCCGGTCAGGGTGATCCCGACCACCTTTGCATGTACCTTCATGAATCTCTCCTTGAGATGTGGATTATCTCATGGTAGGGCCGCGGCAGAGGTTGGTGAATAACCCGGACGGGCTACCCGAAAACCTGTCATGCCGGCACTACCCGTACCCGCGCTGCCTCCGTATCCTGAGAAGATGAAGGGGAATGCCGTGGTCGTTTCGCTGATAGCTCTTCTCATGGTTTCGTCGGCGAACCTTCTCCACGCGGAGCCGACGGAGACTGAACTCGACGGCTACACCGAACCACGAACCAGGACGGACCTGGAAGAGGATCTCGAGGAGTTCCTTCTGACCATCTACCGGGACGAATACTTCCGGACTCATGAAATCGCCGGCGAGTCCATGGAGCTGCGCATGCCGTTCGGGATGAACTTCGAGCGCGACGCGTTCGACTGGACGCACATTGTCTATGGGGGCGGACGAAGCCGTCCGGAGGAGCTGTGGGACTACATCCGGGACGTCCTTGAAAGCGACGCCTTTGAGCGGTATGTACAGGAACTCAGCGTGCCCGGTCCAAAGGTGGTTCACTTTAACATGCCGGAGGGGTCCTGGGTGGTCATGACCGGCGAGAAGCTGATCGACAGCATGCGCGAGACGCGGTATCCTTCGAGCGTGCTCGCCTTCATCTACTACCTGAAGGAGGACGACCGGATCAACGCCGTGGATGTCTACAACTACCTCTACGCCGTCGCGAGGGTGGGGATTGATTGCGTAGGGCTTGTCTACAAC
>SKZO01000013.1 GCA_007127335.1 Spirochaetales bacterium
CGGAGACCGCGGGCCCGGTCGTGCAGGCGACCGGTGTCGACGACGACAGGAGTCCGGCTCGAATGAGCTCCCGCCCGGTATGGGTGTTGGATGCGGCGAGATCCGTCGGCGTGCCTGAGAAGACGACCCGCCCGCCGGCCTCGCCGCCCTCAGGGCCAAGGTCGATGACGTGGTCGGCCGCGGCGATCACGTCCAGGTTGTGCTCGATGACCACGAGCGAGTGTCCCGAGGCCTGGAGCTTCCGGAACGCGACGAGGAGCGTCTCGATATCCGCGGCGTGGAGTCCCGTCGTCGGCTCATCAAAGAGAAAGAGGATGTGTGACCTCGCGCCGGAGCCGCCCCCGGATGCGAGATGACTCGCTAGCTTGAGTCGCTGCGCTTCGCCGCCGCTCAGGGTGGGGACCGGCTGCCCGAGCCGCACGTAGCCGAGCCCCACCTCCTTGAGCGGTTGGAGCCCTCGAAGGACCTTCGGGTCCCCGGCGAACCGATCGACGGCCTCGTCCACGGTGAGGTCAAGAACGTCCGCGACCGAAAGCGCGTCGCCCTCGTCGGTCTGCAGGCGAACCTCGAGTACGTCATCGCGAAACCTTCGGCCGTTGCAGTCGGGACAGCGCAGGTAGACGTCGCTCAGGAACTGCATCTCAATGTGCTCGAACCCGCTGCCTTTGCACGTGGGGCACTGGCCGGCCGCGGAGTTGAAGCTGAACGCGCCCGCGGTGAGTCCCCGCTCGCGTGCCGACTCGAGCCGGGAAAACGCCGCCCGGATTGCATCGAAGGCGCCGACGTAACTCGCCGGATTGCTCCGCGCGCTCCTGCCTATCGCCGACTGGTCGACGAGCTCAACGTCGTCGATCGCCTCGAGGCCGTCTATCGCGTCGTGGGCGCCCGGCTCCTCGGTAGGGTCGCCAAGGTGGCGCTTCGCGCCGCGCGAGAGGACGTCCTCGAGCAGGGTGCTCTTCCCGCTGCCGCTGACTCCCGTCAGCACGACGAGCTGGCCTAACGGTATCGTTACGTCGATGTTCTTCAGGTTATGCTCGCGTGCGCCCCGGACGTGGATCGCAGAACCCGCGGATTCAGTCCGGAGGTTGCCCGGCGCGTCAGAGCTCAGCGCCCGGGCGCTCTTCCTCCCGCTCAGGTAGGCGCCGGTGAGCGACGTGCGGGAGCGGCGAAGGCGTGCGGGAGTCCCGGTGAACACGAGATCGCCACCGGAGGTCCCCGCCCCGGGGCCCATGTCGATTACATGGTCCGCCGCGGAAATCACCGCCGGGTCGTGCTCTACGACGACGATCGTGTTCCCCGAGTCGCGCAGCCGTCGCAGCACACCGACGAGCCGGTCCACATCGCGCGGATGAAGGCCTATGCTCGGTTCGTCGAGGACGAAGAGGGCGTGCACGAGCGAGGTGCCGAGCGCGGTGGTGAGGTTCACCCTCTGTACCTCTCCTCCGCTCAGGGTCCGCGACTGGCGGTCGAGGTTCAGGTAGCCCAGGCCAACTTCCAAGAGGTAGGCGAGCCGACGCCGGATCTCGCTCATCACCGTCTCGGTCGCCTCGTCGAGGGTCCCGGGGAATCGCAGCTCCCGGAAGAAGGCCGTGAGCGAGTCAATCGGCTCGAGTGAGACGTCGTGCAGGTTCTTCCCGCCGTTCGGGCCTATGCGCCAGGCGAGGGCCTCAGGCTTCAGCCGCGCACCTCCGCACGATTCGCACCGGTGGTACGCGCGATAGCGCGAGAGGAGCACCCGGATGTGCATCTTGTAGCTTCGGCTCTCGAGCCAGTCGAAGAAGCGCTTCACCCCGTACCAGACTCCCTCGTCGAAGCCGCCCTCTCCTTCGAGGACCCACCGGCGCTCCTCCTCCTCGAGCTCGTCCCACGGTGCGTCGACCCGCAGGCCGCGCCTGCGGGCGTAGGAGAGCAGATCGCGACGGCACTCGTCGTAGCTCTTGCTCTGGAACGGGCGGATCGCGCCTTCGAGCAGCGAGAGCGATCCGTCCGGGACGACGAGGCCGTAGTCGATGCCGATCACGCGCCCGAAACCCCGGCAGGCCTCGCAGGCGCCGAGCGGCGAGTTGAACGAGAAGAGGTTGGGCACCGGATCGCGGTAGTGGATGTCGCAGCCTGCGCAGTGCAGATCGCCGGAGTAGCGGTGCTCCTTCGCCTCGTCACCGTCGATCTCCCAGACGCTGGATCGACCCTGCCCGTGGACCATCGCCTGTTCGAGCGACTCGACGAGACGTTCGCGCAGGGCGGCGGGGCGAAGCCGGTCCTGGATGATGTGACAGACGCCTCCGGCGCGGGTGTGGACGCCGCGGTAGCCCTGTGACCGGACGAGCGACTCAACCTCCTCGTCCGAGAGGCGTTCGGGAACCGCGACCGGAAAGGTGATGAGCCGGCGGTTCGACGCAGCGGGACCACTCCACGCGGCTACCTCGTCGGCTATGCTCTCAGGGTTGTCCCGACGGACCGGCCGGCCGCAACCGCGGCAGAAGAGCGTCGCGGCGCGGGCGAAGAGCAGCTTCAGATGGTCGTTGAGCTCGGTCATCGTGCCGACCGTCGACCGTGACGTCCGCACCGGATTGGTCTGGTCGATCGCGATCGCCGGCGGGATTCCCTCGATCCGGTCGACCGCAGGTTTGTCCATGCGATCGAGGAACTGCCGGGTGTACGCGCTGAATGTCTCCACGTACAGCCGCTGCCCCTCCGAGTAGAGCGTGTCGAAGGCGAGCGACGACTTCCCGCTGCCGCTCACACCGGTGATCACCGTGAGTTTCCCGAGCGGGATATCGAGGTCGAGGTTCCGCAGATTGTTCTGCCGGGCCCCTTCGATTCGTATGGTTTCGGCCACGGGGCCATTGCCCGTGGATCTCTTCGTTCGTGATGCAGCCATTGCGGTACCCTTGAATATACCGCCTGTGGGCACCGCCTGTGGGCACCGCCTGTGGGCACGGCTTGTGGGCACGGCTTGACACCATGCGGGCGGATCGGTCTGATAGGGGGACAATCGAGTATGAGCGACACCGGCGCGCCGCTGCGGGACACAGAACAGCTGATCGGGACCATCTCGGGGTTTCTTGCCTTTCTCCTGTGGGGGCTTCTGCCCTTCTACTGGAAGTGGCTGGGGGCGGTCCCGGCGTCCGAGATTCTCGCCCATCGGGTCATCTGGTCCGCCCTGCTGCTTGTCGTTCTGGTACCGACGCTGCAATCACGGCAGCTCTCGGTCGCGGTTCGCGATCGTCGTGCCCTCCTGATCGCGGCCGGCGCCGGTGTTCTCGTGGGCGGCAACTGGTTCGTCTACACGTGGGCCGTGAACGCCGATCGCCTCGTTGAGGCGAGCCTGGGGTACTACATCAACCCGTTGGTCAGTGTCGTGCTGGGGGTCGTCGTTCTTCGCGAGCGGCTGAGCCGTCTCCAGGTCGTCGCCGTCGTCCTCGCGACGGTCGGCGTGCTGGTGCTCACCGTCAACCACGGCCGCGTTCCCTGGGTGAGCCTGAGCCTCGCGTTCAGTTTCGCGCTCTACGGCCTCGTCAAGAAGACCGGCCGACTCAACGCGATCGTCAGCCTCATGGTCGAGCTGGTCATCATCACCCCGATCGCGCTCGTCTTTCTCGTGGTGCGCCATCGCGGCGGGGCGGGTGCCTTTGGTGCGGCGGGCCCCCTCATCACGCTCCTCCTTGCCGGAGCCGGGATCGCGACCGTCGCGCCGCTCCTGCTCTTCGGGACAGCCGCGCGTCGGATCCCGCTCTCTCGCGTTGGATTCCTCCAGTACATCGCGCCGACGCTGATGCTCCTGATCGGGACCGTCTTCTACGACGAGCCGTTCACCCCCGCGCATGCGGTCAGCTTCGCCCTCATCTGGACGGCGCTTGCGATCTACACCACGACGCTCGTGCGAAGACCCGTCGCGCTCAGGACCTCGCCGTGAAGCGGGCCGCCGCCGGGAGCGTCAGCCCGACGACGAATCCGGTCGTCACTACGACTGTCGTCAGGCCGAACACCCCCTGGTAGCTCCAGAGTCCGATCAGGAGCCCTCCCACGATCGGTGCAAGGGCCGCCGGGACGTACCCGACTCCCATCAGCCCTGCGTAGAGCGGCCGGTCACGTTCCGGGACAATGTCGAGCATATAGTTGATGAACGGCGGCCAGCCCTCAAGCGAGAAGCCGAGAATCAGGAAGAGCAGCCCGAACGGGATGAGGACGGGAAACCCCGGGGCGAGGAAGCCCGTGACGAAGGCAATGGCCGGGGGGGCCGCGCAGACAAGCGCTGCAATGCGGATCGCGTGCTGGTGACCGTGCCGGTCTCCCACGTGGCCCCAGATGATCGCGCCAAGGATCCGGCCGACCATCTGGAGCGGGAGAAAGACGGCGAGAGCCCTCTCGCCGAGACCGAAGGCGCGGGTTGCATAGACCACATAGAAGGGCAGGCTGAGGCGCGACATGTTGAACAGGACGAGGACGACCATCGTGCGGGCGAAGGTCGCGTTGGCGCCCAGATAGTGCGGCAGGGTCCGAAGGAGCGCGCGAAGTCTGAGCCGCCGCGACGTCGGGCTCGGGTGCTCCACCAGCCCCACGAAAGTGCCCACGTTTGCGAGGTAGAGGAGCGCGCCAATCGTGATGACGAACCCGTAGTTCACCGGGAAGCTCACGCGGTCGACCCCAAGGATCGCGGCGACCGCCGCACCGGCCGCCACGGAGAGTATTCCGCCGGCGACCTGGCGCGTTGCGAAGAACCGGCCCCGTCGGTCGTCCGGGACTGCCTTGCCCACCATGTCCATCCAGGCGGGGTCGCCCGCGGAATCGCCGAACCAGAACAGGATCTGCACGAGCAGCAGCAATCCCGCCCAGAAGAAGGCCGGAGCGTCCGGGATCCAGATCAGAGCAAGCCCGAGCAACCAGAGCGGGAGCCTGCCCACCGCCATCATGGCTACGAGGAATCGCTTCTTGTGCGCGAGCGACGAAATCCAGTTGCCGGAGAGGATGGGGATGACGCCCTTCGCCAGCGGCTGGATCGCGCCCACGAGGCCTACGAGCACCGCCGAGCCCGTGAGCCGCTCCATCAGGAGCGGCAGGACCGTATTCGGGTCGAAGAAGACGAGGCCGACGGTGAACAGGATCCCTTCCGCGACGAGCAGGCGGGTGTTGCGCTTCGTCTCCGACGGCGTATACGGTGTGCTCATGCTACTGCTCCGGTAGGCGATCATACGAGGCGGATCCGCCTTGATCAAGGCCGACCCGTCCGGCATACTGGCGGCAATCCACGAAAGGAAGCGCCATGAGCAGCAGACCCAATATCCTTTTCATCATGACCGACGATCACGCGAGCCAGGCGATGAGCTGTTACGGAAGCCGCGTCAACACGACGCCCAACCTCGACCGCATCGCGGACGAGGGAGTCCGGTTCGACCACTGTTACGTCACGAACTCGATCTGCACGCCAAGCCGCGCGACGATCCTCACCGGCACCCACAACCATGTGAACCGCGTGACCACGCTCGCGACGCATATTGACAACCGGTTGCCGAATGTCGCGAAGCACCTGCGCGCCGGCGGCTACCAGACCGCGATCATCGGCAAGTGGCACCTTGGCCAGGGCCCGCGACACTGGCCCACCGGGTTCGACTTCTGGAGCGTCCTTCCCGGCCAGGGCATCTATCACGATCCGGTCTTCTACGAGATGGGCGAGAGGATCGTCGAACCCGGCTACGTGACCGACGTCACGACCGACAAGTGCCTCAAATGGCTCGACGATCGTGACCGGGAGAAGCCCTTCTTCCTCATGTGCCACCACAAGGCGCCGCACCGGCCCTGGGATCCCAAGCCCGAACACCGCTCACTCTATACCGACCCCATACCGACGCCCGACTCCTACGACGATGACTACCGCAACCGTGCACGCGCCGCCGGCGAGGCGCACATGCGCATCGCGAGTGACATGACCTACGACGACCTCGACCTCGTCCAGCTCCCCGAGTCGCCGGGCTACACGCTCGGTATGGGATCGCACAGGTTCATCCCGCATCCGGCCGACGACGAGCTGGCCGGCTTCTCGCTTCGCTGCCGCAACACGGGCGAGCTCTTCACCTTCAAGACCCAGGCAGAGCTGAAGCGGTTCAAGTACCAGCGTTACATGCAGAAGTACCTGCAGTGCGTCCACTCGGTGGACGAGAACGTGGGGCGGCTCCTTGACTACCTGGACGAGCACGGTCTCCGCGACAACACGCTCGTGATCTACACCTCCGACCAGGGGTTCTACCTGGGCGAGCACGGGTGGTTCGACAAGCGTTTCATCTACGAGGAGAGCTTCAGGATGCCCTTCCTCGTGCGCTATCCCGGGGTCGCTGAGGGCGGCACTTCCTGCGACGCGATGGTGAGCAACGTCGATTTCGCGCAGACCTTCCTGGACGTCGCCGGGCTGCCGCAGCCGAACTACATGCAGGGCAGGTCGATCACGCCGCTGCTCGAAGGGGCGGTCCCCGACGACTGGACCGATCTCGCCTACCACCGCTACTGGATGAACCAGGACAGCGTTCACAATGCCTACGCGCACTACGGCATCCGAACGCATGACTACAAGCTGATCTACTGGTACAACGATGACTGCGGGGAAGAGGGGGCCAACCCCGGTTCCGGCCCCCCCGAATGGGAGCTCTTCGACTTGCGCGACGACCCGCTCGAGCTCTGCAACGTCTACCACGACCCGGAGTACGCGGAGGCCGTGAAAATCATGACGACGAAGCTCGAGGCGGAGATGCTGCGCATTGGCGATACCCCGATGCACGAGCTGCAGGGAGCCGGATAGCCTCGCGGGGCGC
>SKZO01000111.1 GCA_007127335.1 Spirochaetales bacterium
CGGCGGTCAAGCTCGCCGCGAGCCACGGAAGCATGTTCGGGAGCATCTCGCGAAACATAATGCCGAAAGGCTTCTCTCCCGACAGTACTGCCATTCGCACGTATCCCCGCTCACGCAACGACAGGACCTGCGATCGCACGATCCGCGTGGGCCCCGGCCATGCAAACAACGCAAGCGTAAACGCCATCGTAGTGGTATCGCGCATGGGAAAGAACGCAGCGATCACGATGAGCACGGCGAGTGCTGGAATGGTAACGACTGCATCAGAAATGGTGCGGATCACGTTGTCGACTCCACCGCCGAAGTAGCCTGCCATGGAGCCGAGCACCAGTCCGGCGGCGAGCCCGAGGGAGGCGGCAATCACGCCTACCTGGAGCGACGACGGTATAGCTACGATCATCTGGGCCAGCATGTCGCGGCCATTGCTCTCGGTGCCCAGCGGGTGTTCCGGGACCCCTCCCTGCCAGACCGGCCGCAAGTTGAGCGGCGAGGATCCCACGTATGCCTGATTTGTGTCCCAGAACTGACCGCCGAACACACTGAACAGGACCACCAGAATGAGAATCATCCCTCCTGCCACGAATTTGGGGTTCAGCCACGGATTGTCCCACGAGTTCAGGCGTCGGCGTTTCGGCGCGGAAGAAGTCGGCTCCTCCGAACCTCCCTCCACGGTGGCCTGAGTCAGCTCATCGGTCAGCTTGATCTGTACTTCTTCATGCATAACGTCTTTCCATCTACCGGTTCTTCTTGAATGTCACGCGCGGGTCAAGCAAGGGATAGAGAAGATCTATCAGAAACACGCCGAGAGCCGTCACGGAGATCATCAAAGTGCCGATGGCCTGCATCACCGGGTAATCTTGGGTCGTGATAGCCTGGTACATCGTGAACCCGATACCGGGATAGGCAAAGATGAACTCGACAAGCGTGGATCCGCCTATCAGCCCTCCCAATCCCAATGCAAAGGCGGTCAGTGACGGCAT
The DNA here is from genome assembly GCA_007127335.1 of Spirochaetales bacterium. Classification (GTDB taxonomy): domain Bacteria; phylum Spirochaetota; class Spirochaetia; order DSM-27196; family SLST01; genus SLST01. Next base: position 981 of record SKZO01000111.1, read on the forward strand.
GATAGCATTGCGCACGCCGTAACGCAGGAAGACGCGCCCCGGCTTGAGTCCTTTCGCCTGGGCAAGCAGGAAGTGATCTTCGCTGTTATTCGTGATCATCAGTCCCCGCATGCCGAGCGCCCACCCGCCGGAGGCGGTGAGTATGATTGAAGCGACTGGGAGAAGTCCGTGGCGCAACACGCTCTGGATGAAACGCCAGTCCCAACCGGGGACGACCCCACGGCCGTACCCCCCTGAAGCAGGCAATACGCGCAACTGAAAGGCGAAGATGTACACCAGCAGGATGCCGAACATGAAGAACGGAATCGCGGTGAAGATGAGAGAAAAGGGCAGAACCGACTTCAGGGCCTTGGGTGTCTTGTTCCAACCCATCAGCGCACCGATGCCGTTTCCTATCAGGAACGAGAAGATGGACGCGACGGCCAGAAGACCAATCGACCAGGGAAGAGCAGGCCCCACGATGTCCCAGGTGCGCGTGGGGAAATGCGCCAACGAGTAGCCGAAGTCCATGACAATCACGTTGCGCATGAATGCCAGGTACTGGACGGCAAGCGGATCGTTCAGTCCGAATCGCTCCTTCCAGGATTCGATGATCTCCTGCGCATTCTCAATGTAGCCATCGGTCATCAGCATCCGAACGACCATAGCGGTCACCGGATCGCCGGGCGCAAGCCGCGGGATGATGAATATGAACGAAACCCCCAGCCAGATGGTCAGAAGCAGCATGACGAATCTTTTCACGACGTACGGCCAGGTCAATCCACCCATTGATTCACTTCGTCTCCATCTTGGTCGTCACTGCACACCAACCCGGCTTGGAAGACACCGTGGTTCGGCTCGCGCCGAACCACGGTTCTCCAGACAACCATCGGTCAGAATAGCTGTCGGCCCCTAGTTCGCTTTCTCGATGTTGGTGACAACCACTACGAACGATGTCCACCAGCACCACGGAGAGATGTACGGATTCTTCGCAGACGGCCAGTTCGACCAGTACGTAAAGTTATTGGGGATAAGCTTCTTCGCCTGAGCGGTGGGGAGGGCCGGAATCTCATCGTAGAGAATCTCCAGCGCTTCCCTTGTCAGCTCCCTGATTCTCGGATCACCGAGTGGCAGGACTCCGATCTCATCGACCAGTTCCGTGTAGCGCTCGTTGTACCAGCGGTACACATTCTGCTGACCCGCCGGTCGCGAGCCAATCGGTGCCGGCTCACCGGCCATGGTGTTCAGCGTTGCCCATGGTTCATTCACGGAGCCGCAGGTGAACCATTGGCTGTTTGCCGTGTAGTTGCCAAAGGCGCTGTTGTCATAGAAGGTCGCATCCGCGAGTTTGACCTTGGTAGCGTCGATGCCAAACCGCTGCAACTGCTCGCTGTAGACGTCCGCGATGCGCTCCAACTCCGAAAAGGATTCGGCCGTCTGGATCTCGAACGTCAGCCGCTCACCGTCCTTCTGCCAGTACCCGCCTACCTTGCTGTACCCCTTGGAGAGGAGGATCTCCTCTGCTCTCTCGAGGTCGGGGCTCATCATCGCCTCCAGCTTGTCCTGGGGAATCAGCTCCGAGTACGGGTCCATGGACGCATACGAGGGCCAGAAATAGGGAGCCAGAGTCGTAGTGCCTTCGTAGGCGATGTCGATGATCTGCTGCCGGTCCATCACATAGTTGAGGACCCACCGCATGTCACGATCGCCCCAGGGTTCAACCGCGTGGTTGATGCCAATCAGACGAGCGCAGGGGTCCGGCACGGCATACGGGAAGTCATCATAGTACGCTTCCCAGGCAGGATTCTGGTTCTGGATGGCCTGCCACGCACCGTACGTGATGTCCTCCATCACGTCGAACCCGTTGTCAATCGCCGTTGCCGTGCGGACTTCTTCCGTACCAACGTACGAGATGATCACGAGCTCAGGCTCCGGCAGCTTGGAGAAACCGGTCTTGTACCCCCACCAGTCGTCGTTTCGGACGAGAAACACCTCGTTCGTGCTGATTCTGCCGAGCATATACGGCCCGGTGCCCATGGGCAGCATGTTATCGATGTCGAAGTACTGGAAGGTCATCGGGTCGTCGACGTTCTCCCAGATGTGCTTTGGGAGGATGAAATGCGTGCCGGCGATCTTCACCGAGAAGTAATCAAGAACGAACCGAGGGTTCGGCTTGTTGAGGTAGAAGACAACTGTCAGATCGTCCACCTTCTCCACCCGGTCTATCCATTCCTTCCAGGTGAAATGCGATCCGAATCCCTCAATGTCCAGCTGTAGCTCGATCGAGTGAACCACATCGTCCGCAGTCATCGGTTCGCCATCGAACCAGGTGATTCCCGGACGGAGCTTGAGGGTGAACTCCATGGAGTCGGAGCTCCCCTCGAAGGACTCGGCCAGCCACGGCATAATCTCGCCGGTCTCATAGTTCATGATCATCAGAGATTCGAACCCGAGCTGCGCCATACCCCAGCCCGCGGCATTGCCCGGAACTCGAGGATTCCAGTTGTTCGCATTCGCAAGACGCCCAGGCTTGTCGACCACGAGCGTGTTCTCGCGAGGCGCATTGAGGTACGCCATTGGTCCGGTCAGTTCAACTTCATCTTCCGGCGTTCCACGGGCGAATCCAACCCCGGCAACCATCAGCGCCAGGAGCACATACATTACCTTACGCATACAGACCTCCTCAGGCAGCGTAAACCGACGAGTAGACATGTGAGCATTGGTTGGATCGATCCCCAATCAAGCCATGCTACACCCGACTGCAGCAGCCGTCAACAAAAAGCGACGAGGCGTGCCGGCGAATGTGCGCAAGCAACGCAGCAGCCTCATGCGGTCCACAGCAACCAGGCGGCCATACCAATCAGCACTACACCGGCGGCTTTGACGATCGCCGACTGAAGAGACGCAACGCGCTGCAACCTGGTCAGCATTCCGGCAAAGGTGGCGACGCACCAGAGAGGCAAACTGCGGCCGACGGCGAACGAGAGCATCAGCGTCGCCCCGAGGACCCCTTCTCCTCGTGCGGCGGCGTAGGCCAGAACGGCAAGGGCAACCGGAAAGGCGCACGGCGATGCAGTCAGCGCGAACGGGATGCCCAGCAAAAACGCACCAATAGCGCCCGACCCTCGTGCCTTCCTCCACTCGCCTCCGGGAAGCATCACATCAAAACTGATGGCTCCGAGCATCCACAGCGCGGTGAGCATCGTGATCGTCGCCACGACGTAGTTCAGGACGTGCAGGTGTACGAGAAGCGATCCCAGCCATCCCACGATCGCGCCGAGTATCGTGAGCGTACCAACCATTCCCATCACGAATGCCGTCGCGATCGTAACCAACCGCCTTCGCGAGGGCGTTCCCGAGCCACTCGCGTACGAGGCAACGAAGACGGCAGTCGGCAACGAACACGGACTCAACCCGGACGCCAGACCGGCGGTGAATACGATCGCAATCGCTGCCAGGACCGAGGCGTCGAGCGCGATGTTCACAGGCGGGCCAGTTCAGCGGCGAGCTCTTTCATCTGAGGCAGGCTGTAGTACGGCCCGAGTATCACCCGAAATACCTCGCCGGTCGGGGTCAGCATCGCCACGCCGTTGAACGACTCGATCCCGAATCCGCCTGCGAGTTTCCATGCGAATGAGCGGTCGCCCGGGGCAACTGAGGCGATATCGATCAGAAGCGCCCCGAGCTCGAATTCGTCGGCGGCGACCCTCACCAGATCCTCCAGACTCGCACGCATCCCGTCGTACATGATCTGGGTGCCCTCGCAGCAGATGTACCCCTCGAGGAAGAACCCGATGACCAGCCCTTTCTCCACGGAGGCGAAGTGCTCGTATACCTCTTCGAGCGACGGCGAGAGATCCTCCGGGTTCGCGCCGCCGGCATCTAGGGATCCGCCGAAGGTCTTGGCGAGGGCAACCGAGACAACCAGGACGATCACCGCCGCCGTTATCAGCATCGATCGCGTTCGTTCTGTCATACGCACATCCGTCCCTCTGCCATTGGAGAGCAATGCAGGTCCCGGTGTCAAGATATGCAGTGAACCGCCCCGACTTTCCAGGAGACCAAACCCGGTAAGCGTTCACTGAACCTCAGTCGATTTCAGTTGCACGCATTGCGATTCATGCATAGACTCTCCGCATGAGAAGCCCACGAAAGACCAGAGTCCGGGTGCTCGGGCTCATAGTTCTGCTGACAACACTCGCGCTCCCCCTCGCCGCCGACGAGCGAGTCCCGCCGTTCGAGCGGTACCCGCAGGCACTCGGCGCGATGTTCGGCGAGATTACCGGCACCGGCCTCCACTATCACCGGTGGATCGGGCCGAACGGTATAGGCGTGACCGGCGGTATTATCTACCAGTCGCTCGATGCCGAGATGCCATGGCTGGTGGAGAATACACTGGACTACAACCTCGGCGTGGCCTACCACCGGAGGGTCTACGGAGACGAGTTCGGAACGGGACTTGCCGGGTCGCTCTACCTCGTGACCGGCGGCGGCCACCGCGGGTACATTCCGGTCATCAGAACGTACCCCTCCGGCCCCGAAGAGCCTCCGGCGGAAGAGGAGTACGAAGGCGACTATCGGGCTGCCTTCAATCTGGGCATAGGTGTGGGCATCGAAATCATCCTCCTCAACCACATCTCGATCCCGGCGGAATTCCTCTACGGAGCGGTGTTCACCCCTACCCTCTGGGGAACGACCGATTGGTTGCGCATCGGTCCGACGGGTCAGATAGGGCTGCGGTACCGGTACTGACGGGAGCCCGCAGGTCGTTCACGGGCCAACGCGCTGCACTCGGCGCGATGCATGGAGGCTGTCACGAATCTTGACATCCCCACGCGCGTCGGGTAGCTTTAGGGCGCATTCGGGCTGTAGCGCAGGGGTTTAGCGTACTTGTCTGGGGGACAAGGGGTCGGCGGTTCAAATCCGCCCAGCCCGATCAAAAGGCGACGGCCGGCTTCATGCCGGGTGTCGCCTTTTTTGCGCCTTGGGGCGGATTTGAAACGGAGCTGCGGCGCGAATACCTGGAGCGCAAAAGGCAGGATGCCGTTTTAGCAGCGCAGGCGGGTCGGAGGGAGCCGGCACGACGCCGGCGACCGGAGTTCAAATCCGCCCAGCCCGACATAATTTGCGGTGACGTAGTGATGTACGGAGCCGCTTCGGGAGTTAGGGGCTTTCATCCCCTGATGTGTGAGCAGATTGTGAGCAATCCTTCCTCGTGTGGACACCACATCGAGGAAGGAAGTCAATGGGCGATCCACCGACGCACGCGACGGCTACCGGCCCACTTCCGGGCATAGGTGTTCTGGAGGCTCTATTCGCCGCGGGACTCGCTTCTCGTCAATCGCCGCAGAAGAGTGTCCTGGATATCTCGTCTTCCATCGATGATCGCAAGCACGAACACAACTCCGCGGTCGCATCTATAGAAGAGCCGCCAGGGCGCGAGGATCACTTCTCTGTAGCGGTTGATGCTCTGGCGCTCGAGTTCCGGTACAATGCGTCCGGACCGTGGCTGGTTCGTCAGCTGCTGCACGGCTGCGTCCACGCGCTCAACAAACGTTATCGCAGCACTTGGCGAATCCTCCGCGATGTACATGGCGATGTCAGAGAGGTCCTCGACCGCCGCGAACGCCCAACGTATCGAGCTCATCGCTCGTCAATGGCCCGCAACGCCGCGTTGATCGCGTCCTCGTGGGATACGGTGGCACCGGTCTCCACATCATGTTCGCCCTGCGCAAGCAGTTTCAGGATTCCGATCGCGTCGATCAACTCCTGGTAGGTGCGGGTATCGAGCAGGACGCCCTTCGCCAAGCCATTCTGAGTGATGACAATCGGGTTCTGAG
>SKZO01000341.1 GCA_007127335.1 Spirochaetales bacterium
AGAGGAGCGGCCACTTCCACGGATCACCGTACACGAAATCGTACTCGGCAATGCGCCAGAAACAGTCTCGACGCTCCGGAATGAGTCGCACGACGTAGTACCTGGGAAGCACCGGCTCCGGCTCCGGTTCCGGTTCCGCCCGGGGTTCGGGTTCGGGTTCCGGCTCCGGTTCGGGCGCCGGCGCCGGTTCTGGTCTGGGTTCCGGCTCCACGACCACCCGGACGGGCCGGATGTCCTCGAGCGTCGACATGACCAGTCGCGAGGCCGCGATCGCCGCGACCCAGTCGCGCGCTTCGAACGAGCCTCTCGCATCCGCCATGTGGCGCGTAGCAAGATCCCACTCCTCGGGATAGTGAGTCGAGGCGTTGATCGACTCGGCGTAGCGAACGCGCTGCTGGGCCCGATTCACCCATCCGTTGGCCCGGAACGCGAGTACGCGTTGCTCCGCGTATTGCTCGGCCTCCGTTGCGACGTCCTCTGCCTGCCGCGAGAGCTCGACTGCTTCGTCGTAGCGTCCGTCGTCGAGCGCGACCTGCGCTTCCTGCTTCAGTTCGGCTACCCGGTTGACAAGCGACCGGTACTCGGGATCGTCGAGCAGCGACTGCGCGCCGATCAGTGTGGCGAGTGAGATCAGGAGTACCAGTGCTATCGCCTTTCTGCTGATCATCCGTCCGCCTCCTCTTCCTCATCCTCGGCAAGATCCTCGCGGGCTTCCTCCTCGAGGGCCTCCCGTTGGGCGTCGAGCCCCCGCATCCGCTCGTCGACACGGTCGAGAGCCTGCTGAGCGCGTCGGCGTCTCTCTTCAGCCTGCTCCGTCGCGAACGAGAAGAGTCGCGTCGCGTTCTCGAACAGTTCGGCGGCACCCTGGTTGTCGCCGGCCTCGAGGGCCCTGATCGCGTCATTGTACACTTCAAGCGCCGCATTGTAGGCATCCGGAACCGCTACCGGCGCACGTGCCGCTTCCGCTCGCACCTTCTCAGCGGTTGCACGTTCGCGTTGGGTCGCCGCAATCTCGCGGAATCCGTCGCGGATGACGATCGTGTAGTTGTCGATCGCTACGTCGAAATTCTCAGCCGCTACGGTATACTCCTCTGCCCGGTAGGCGGTCTCCGCCGTGCGGAACGCCGTCTCCCCGATTTCGAACTCGCGTCGCGCGTACTGCGCGAGGTCGAATTCCAGGATCTGCGACCGCAGGACCTTGGCCGTGTCGTAGGCCTCATCCGGCGCAGCAACGGGCTCGGGCGGCGTCGCGCATGCTGCGAGCAGCGTACCGACGGCGATGATCGTCGCTAAGGCTCTTTTCATCCCTTCCTCCTCGGTGGAGCAATCATATCGCTTTTCTCCGCTCCTGTCTGCCGTCTCTGGCGGTTCAGACCCCGGAACGGTATACTCTCTCAGGATGAGCGACAGAGAGAGCAGCAGCGTGGATTTCGTGCGTTCGCGCGTCGCAGAGGACGTGAAGAACGGCCGCTTTGGAGGCAAGGTCCGGACGCGGTGGCCACCGGAGCCCAACGGATACATACACCTCGGCCATGCCAAGGGGATCTGGCTGAGCTTCGGGATTGCCGCGGAGTTCGGTGGGACCTGCAAGCTCCGGTTCGACGATACCAACCCCACCAGAGAGAGCGAGGAGTACGTCGAGGCGATCAAGGAAGACGTTGTCTGGCTCGGGTACACGTGGGAGGAGGTAGTGTTCGCCTCCGACTACTACGAGCAACTCTACGAGTGGGCAGTTACGCTGATCAAGGATGGGAAGGCGTACGTTGATTCCCTCTCGCGCGAGGAGATCTCCGCGTACCGCGGGACGCCTACGGAGCCGGGGATGAACAGCCCCTATCGTGAACGGCCGATCGACGAGAGCCTGGATCTGTTCGAGCGGATGAGAGCGGGTGACTTTGCCGATGGTGCGTACGTGTTGCGGGCGAAGATCGACATGGCCCATCCGAACCTCAATATGCGCGATCCGGTGATGTACCGCATCATGCATGCCCGGCACCACCGGACCGGGGACAGATGGTGCATCTATCCCACCTATGACTGGGCGCACGGGCAGAGCGATTCGATCGAAGGTGTCACCCACTCGATCTGCGGTCTGGAGTTCGAGAACCACCGACCCCTCTACGACTGGTTCCTCGATCAGCTTGGCGTCTGGCACCCGCAACAGGTCGAGTACAACAATCTCAACATGACCTACACGCTTCAGAGCAAACGAAACCTCCGGGCGATGGTCGAAGAGGGAATCGTCGACGGATGGGACGATCCGAGGATGCCGACGATCCGCGGGATCCGTCGTCGCGGCTACACGCCGGCGAGCATCAGAGAGTTTCTCGTGCGGGTTGGTGTGTCCAAGACGGAAATCATGGTCGATCGCGGGTTGCTCGACTTCTGCCTGCGCGAGGAGCTGAACCGGATCGCTCCTCGGGTGATGGTCGTGCTCAACCCGGTCCGGGTCGTTATCACGAACTACGACGCCGGCGCGACCGAAACCTTCGATGCGGAGAACAATCCTGAGGATCCACGGGCCGGCACGCGAACCGTGACCTTCTCCCGCGAGATCTACGTGGAACGGGACGACTTCATGGAAGACCCTCCCCGGAAGTTCTTCCGGTTGGCGCTCGGTCGTGAAGTCCGACTGAAGCACGCGTACTATGTCACCTGCGATGAGGTGGTCAGAGATCAGGACGGTGCGGTCACCGAGTTGCGCTGCACCTATGACCCGCAGTCGCGAGGGGGAACGACCCCGGACGGCCGCAAGGTGAAGGGAACACTGCACTGGGTGAGTGCCGCGGACGCGGTTCCCGTAGAGGTTCGTCTGTTCGACCACCTCTTCACGCGCGAGGATATGGTCAACCTGGGTGATCGGGATTTCCGTGACTTCCTCAATCCCGATTCGCGGACGGTCGTGACCGATGCGATGGCGGAGCCTGCGGTGCGTGGTCTGCAGCCGGGCGCGCGGTGCCAGATGTTGCGGCACGGGTATTTCATCGTGGATGAGCCGGACAGCGAGCCGGGCAGACCCGTGCTCAACCGCATCACCGGGTTGCGCGACTCATGGGCGAAGGCGGGACGCAAACCCTGACGGCTGTCGAGGCCGCTGCGGCGTCGCCGGGCACCTGCTTTTCTTATCGATCTTATCTGGTATAGTGATGGACAATGCGTCGGAATGACAAGATGGGAACGCTTCGCGCCCTGATGCGCGACCGGGTCGTGCTGCTCGACGGCGCGATGGGCACGATGATACAGTCGCTCGCGCCTGACGAGGATGACTATCGCGGCAGACGGCTCGCTGAGGCGACGTCGGTCCTGAAGGCTCATCCGGAGCTGTTCGAGGCGGGGCAGACGATCGCGGCGATCGAGGCGACCGAACAGCCTCTGCGCGGCGACAACGATCTGCTGTGTGTTACCCGCCCGGACATGATCTACGAGATCCATGCGCGCATGATCCAGGCCGGTGCCGATATCATCGAGACGAATACGTTCAACGCGACCAGCATCAGCCAGTCCGACTACGGACTCGAGGATATCGTCTACGAGCTCAACAGGCAGGGGGCCCGGGTCGCCCGGGCCGCGGCGGACGATGCCGCCAACGCCGACCGGACCCGATTCGTCGCCGGCGTTCTTGGGCCCACCAACAGGACGCTCTCGATCTCGCCGGACGTGAACGATCCGGGAGCCCGAAACGTAACCTTCGACGCGCTCGCGGCGACCTACTCCCGAGCGGCCGAAGGACTCCTTGACGGAGGCGTCGATCTCCTGCTGATCGAGACGATCTTCGACACGTTGAACGCGAAAGCCGCGATCTACGCGCTGCTCACGCTCTTCGACCGTCGCGGGCAAGCCGCCCCCATCATGATCTCCGGGACCATCACCGACTCGAGTGGACGGACCCTCACCGGCCAGACCGCAGAGGCGTTCTACTACTCGGTGGCGCACGCGCGTCCGTTCTCAGTCGGGCTGAACTGTGCGCTCGGGGCCGACCAGCTGCGCGACCACGTCGCGGCGATCGGCGCCGTGGCCGCGGAGCCGGTCAGCGCCCACCCGAACGCCGGCCTCCCCAATGAGCTCGGCGAGTACGACCACAGTCCCGAGTTCATGGCGCAGATCGTCGGCTCCTACGCGAAGGACGGTCTCGTGAACATCGTGGGGGGCTGCTGCGGGACGACGCCCGAGCATCTCGAAGCGATCGCGCAGGCCGTTGCCGGAGCGAAGCCGCGCCCGATCCCTGACGTGCCGGCCTGGACCAGACTGAGCGGTCTCGAGCCGCTGGTCATGGATGAGAGCCGGGGCTTTGTGAACGTCGGCGAGCGAACGAATGTCGCCGGGAGTCGCCGGTTCGCTCGGCTCATGAAGGAGGGGCGGTACACCCAGGCGCTCGAGATCGCGCGTGAACAGGTGGAAAACGGAGCGCAGTTGATCGACGTCAACATGGACGAGGCCATGCTCGACGGCGTATCAGCCATGACGACCTTCCTCAACCTCGTTGCCTCCGAACCGGACATCTCCCGGGTACCCGTCATGGTCGACTCGAGTAACTGGGATGTGATCGACGCGGGGCTCCGGTGCGTCCAGGGGAAAGGCGTGGTCAACTCGATCAGCCTCAAAGAGGGGGAGGCGTCGTTTCGCGAGCAGGCGCGGGCGGTGCTCAGGTATGGCGCCGCGGTGGTGGTCATGGCGTTCGACGAACAGGGCCAGGCCGACACGCTCGAGCGTCGAATCGCCATTTGCCGACGGTGTTACGACATACTCGTTCATGAGCTCGGTTTTCCTCCGCACGACATCATGTTCGACCCCAATGTGTTCGCGGTCGCGACCGGCATCGACGAGCACCGTCGCTATGCGCTCGACTACTTCGAGGCGGCGCGCTGGATCAAGGAGAACCTTCCGGGCGTCCACGTCTCCGGCGGCGTGAGCAATGTGAGTTTCTCGTTTCGGGGAAACGAAGGCGTTCGGGAGGCGATGCACGCAGCTTTTCTCTACCATGCGATGCAGTCCGGGATGGATATGGGGATCGTGAACGCGGGACAGCTCGCGGTGTACGACGAGGTCGACCCGCAGCTGATGGAACGGGTTGAGGACGTCCTGCTCGACCGACGCGATGACGCGACCGACCGCCTCATCGAGTTCGCCGAGACGGTGGTTGGTGGTGGGCGGTCACGGGATGAGGACCTCAGCTGGCGCGAGCTCCCCGTGGCCGAGCGCCTGCGGCATGCGCTCGTTCGGGGTATCACGACCTACATCGAGGAGGACACCGAGGAGGCCCGACGAGGGCTCGGTGCGGCGCTCAAGGTGATCGAGGGGCCGCTCATGGACGGGATGAACGTCGTCGGCGACCTGTTCGGCAGCGGGAAGATGTTCCTGCCGCAGGTCGTCAAGAGCGCGCGGGTGATGAAGGGTGCAGTGAACTACCTGTTGCCGTACCTCGAAGCCGAGCAGAATGGCGAGCCGCGCGCGAAAGGCCGGGTGCTGATGGCAACCGTCAAGGGTGACGTCCACGACATCGGGAAGAATATCGTCGGCGTCGTGCTCCAGTGCAACAACTACGAGGTCATTGACCTTGGCGTGATGGTGCCGGTTTCCGAGATTCTCGACGCAGCCCGGGAGCGTGACGTCGATATCATAGGGCTCTCCGGACTGATCACGCCGAGCCTGCAGGAGATGGTCTTCAACGCGCGCCAGATGGAGCAGCATGGGCTGACGATTCCGTTGCTGATCGGCGGCGCAACGACGAGCCGGATCCATACCGCGATGAAGATCGCCCCTGAGTACTCCGGACCAGTCGTCCATGTGAAGGACGCCAGCCGTGCGGTCGGTGTCGTCAGCCGGCTGCTGAGCGACGAGGCGCGCGAGGCATATGTCGCAGAGATCGCCGCCGATCACGAGGCGATGCGAGTGGCGCGCGCGGGGAAGTGGGAAGGGCGTGAGCTGCTCCCCGTGGAGACGGTTCGCGCGGGCCGTTTCGACCCCGATTGGGAGGCGTATACGCCGCCGGTCCCGGCGAACCCGGGCGTTACGGTGCTCACCGACGTCCCGATCGCGACTCTCGCCGGGTTCGTGGATTGGGCCTACTTCTTCGTCGCGTGGGACATTGTTGGAAAGTGGCCGGACATTCTCACCGATCCCAGGTACGGTGAGGAGGCGCGCAAGCTGTACGCCGACGCACGGAACATGATCGATCGGTTGGTTGCCGAGGACCGGGTCCGTGCGCACGGGGTATGCGGTGTGTTCCCTGCGAACACCACGACCGACGACCGGATAGAGATATACGAGGACGAGACGAGGAGATCCGTACTCGCCGAGCTTCCTACGCTGCGCCAGCAGCAGGCGAAGAAGGAGTCATCTCAGTACCTGAGCCTCTGCGACTACGTGGCTCCCCGGGACAGCGGTCGACCCGACTACATTGGTATGTTCGCCGTCACCGCGGGTCATGGCGTGGAAGAGATGGTGCGCGAGTTCGATGCTCACGACGACGATTACTCGAGTATTCTCGTCAAGATCCTTGCCGACAGGCTCGCAGAGGCATTCGCGGAGTACCTGCACATGAAGGTGCGACGCGAGTACTGGGGGTACGCGCCGGGTGAGGATCTCGACGTTGAAGCGATGCTTCGCATCGAGTACCAGGGGATACGCCCGGCGCCCGGGTATCCGCCGTGCCCGGACCATCGTGACAAGGAGGTCATCTGGGCGCTGCTCGAACCTGAGACGAGGTGCGGTATCTCTCTGACCGAGAGTCGTATGATGATGCCCGGTGCGAGCGTCAGCGGAT
>SKZO01000123.1 GCA_007127335.1 Spirochaetales bacterium
CCGTCGCTCATGCTGTATGAGTACACGCACAGTCCTGTTCGGACCATCACCCATTCAGGTTATGAGTCGGCCCGAAGGGCCGATCAGTGCAGCAGTGCCGCCGGGAGCGTGAGCTCGTCCGACCTGCACGGCTCGACCGGCACGTGCAGCCGAAGCGCCTCAACGGCGATGATGTTCGTCAGATTGTCCACGGCCCTGGTGTCGGCCGGCACCTCGTGCACTTCGCCGCTCTCGCGATCGAACGAGCCACGGACGACCTGCGACGGGTCCACGTACGCGGCGGCGGCGCGTCCCTGCGTGATCGCCGCGAGGACAGGGTGAACCCCGCTCACGGTCCTGCCGGACGCGGCGCGGTCCACCCGTGACCGATGGGCGTCGCGGACCACCGGATCGAGCGAGAGCCACCCCCGTTCGATCAGGGTGTCAATGCGCAGCGTGAAGGGATCAACGTGGTGCTCGGCGGCGATGAGGTCCTCGAGCTTCGACCGCTCGCGGAACCTGCCTACGACGTCCTCGTTTCCCATCAGCACGAGCGGAAGCTGCGCGCTTCGCACCCGTCCGGTCACGGCCGCGTCAACCTCGTCGATGAAACGCAGAAGAAACTGCTCCTTCTCGTCCTTGCCCGTCCCGTGCCCGTGAACCATCGCCGTTTCACCTCCGCGGCTGGTCATGTGCTGCTGCAACGACTTCTCGAACTCGTCGTATCGCAGCACGTAGAGAAGGTCTTCGGGCAACCCGGGAAGCTCCACGAGACTCGCCTGGTAGCGCGTGCACCGGTAGAGGCCCACGCCGCCGCGCGAAAGGGTGAGCACGAAGTACTCCCGGTTCACGAGCATGGGCTCGAGAAGCGGCGCGATGTCGGGGTAGGCGCCTGCCTCGACCGCCGCAGCGATCGGCGTCGGCAGCTGGAGCTCTTCCATGTCGGTGTCGTCAATGAAGAGGCTCAGCGAGCCGAGCTGGTGGTTCATGCGCTGCGAGTCGGTCGCGAGATCACGCACCGGTTGAACGAAGGCCTCGGCTTCGGATTCGCCGAGTCCCCGCAGGACGAGGCACCGTTCGGCCTCTCTGGCGGCATTGTTCAGAATGGTTCGGTTCTTCCGAACGGCCTGATCCCTGCGTTCCATCGCCGCGTGGATCGTCACCTGCAGCTTCGAGCTCCGCCCGGCATAGCGGGCGAGGTCCTCCCGAGTTTCCTTGAGCATGTGTCCTCCCACCCATTACCCATGCACAAAACGTGCCATGAGTAATCTCAACCCACTCGAACCCCGCGCGTCCACCCTGAGCGCCCCATGCCGTGGAAGATCGCCCCGGCCGGTCTCATGCGCGGATCAGGTTGGAACGGCCACCGATGCCTCCCAGGCGAACTGATAGCGGCCGGCCGCGACGCGGAAGGTGAACAGCCCGTCCGCACTGTCCTCCGGCACTACGAGATCCTCGAGGTGCGCCTCTCCCTCATCCGCGTCGATCCGGATGTCCGACTGCCCGGCCGGAACCGCGACGCGCGCCCAGGCGTTCGCGGGGACGGTGATATCGAGCGTCACGACTCCCTCGTCTATCGTCCACGCGCTTCGTGCCGTGCCATAGGGACTCACGAGCTCCGCACTGGCTCCGGTCAGCCCGTACCCCGGTTTGGGCGCGATGCGAATCACCGGCTCACCCGGTTCGCTCATGTCCACCGCGAGTCCGGCGACGGAGGTGTACATCCAGTCACCGATCGAGCCATAGGCATAGTGGTTGAAGCTGTTCATGGACACCGGACCAAAGCCGTGCTCGTGCGTGTAGCTGTTCCACCGCTCCCACATCGTCGTGGCGCCCTGGTTCACCGTGTACAGCCACGACGGATACTCTTCCTGGAGCAGCAGTCGGTACGCAACGTCTGCGCGCCCGAAACGTGTCAGGACCGGACAGAGCAGCGGCGTGCCCACGAAGCCCGTGGACAGGCGCCATTTGCGGAGCTCGAGCAGCCGAACGAGCCGGTCCACGGCTGCCTGCCGCAACTCCTGCGGAAGCATATCAAAGGCGAGCGCCACGGCGTAGGAGGTCTGGGTGTCGCCGAGCAGACGACCGGAGGCGGTCACGTACTCGCTGCGAAAGGCCGCAACGATCCGTCGGTGCAGGTCACGGAGCATCACCACATCGCGCTCCTTCCCCAGACGGACCGCCGCGCGCCGAAGAAGATCCACGCTGCAGGCGAAGTATGCGGTGCCGATCAGGTCCTTCGGCGTCGCACCAACGGGGCTTCCCTCGGGCGCGTCCATGGAGACCCAGTCGCCGTAGCCGCCCCAGTCCTCCACGAACTGGTCCGAGCGGATCAGCCCGCGGCTGCGCCGAAGCATCGACTCCACGAAATGGTAGATCGCGTCGTAGTGGTCCTCGATCACCTGCAGATCCCCGTACTTCGCGTACACGGTCCACGGGCAGATAACGAAGGCGTCGGACCACGCCGGGCCTCCATCGTTCTCGTCCGCCGGTGTCATATAGCGGATCGCCGGCGCGATCGACGGAATGGTGCCCTGGGGCCCCTGCGAGTCCGCCATATCGCGCTGCCACTTCGCGAAAAAGGGCGCAACCTGCATGTTGAAGGCCGCCGTGGGAATGAAGACCTGCGCGTCGCCGGTCCATCCGAGCCGCTCGTCCCGCTGCGGGCAGTCTGTTGGCACCTCCAGGTAATTCCCCCGTTGGCCCCACTGGATATTGCTCTGCAGCTGATTCACGAGCGGATGCGAGCAACGGAAACTCCCGGTCTCTTCCAGATCGTTATGCAGAACGACTCCTGTGATCCGGTCGGGGCCGGGGGCCGACGCGGTACCGCTGACCTCGACGTAGCGAAACCCGTGGAACGTGAACCGCGGTTCCCAGACAACCTCGCGGTCATCCGCGCAGACGTAGGTATCGGTCGCCTTCGCCGAGCGGAGGTTTTCGACGTAGAGCGTGCCGTCCGGGTTGAGCATCTCCGCGAAGCGCAGCGTGACGGCAGCGCCGGCTTCCGCGGAGAGACGGACCCGTGCCCAGCCGGTGATATTCTGTCCCAGGTCGTACACGTACCGTCCGCGTTCCGGCTCGCTCTGAGCGACGGCAGTCAACTCTTTGACCCGACGAACCGGCGGCACGACCTTCGCGTCGATCGCAGGACCCGAGGCGCGCTCGGCCGACGACGCGCCGGTCGCTCCGTCCCACGCGGCGTGCGCCGGTCCTACGACCCGGACCGCCGACCACCCCGACTCCTCGACTCCCGGGCCGTCCCAGCCCGGCATCTCGAGGCGGGCGTCGTAGCTCTCTCCGTCGTAGATGTCCGAAGCGATGAGCGGGCCGGTGCGCCACTGCCAGCTCTCATCGCTTCGGACGATCTCCGTCTCGCCGGAGCGCAGCTTCAGGTGAAGCTCGCACAGTACCTGCGGCCGCGCGCCATAGCACCGCTCCCCGTCGCGAACCCGCGCGATCCGACCGGAGTACCACCCGTCACCAAGGATCACCCCCACCGCGTTCTCACCCTTCCGGATGAGTTCGCCCACGTCGTAGGTGATGTACTGCGTGCGCGCATCATAGTCGGTCCATCCGGGAGACAGGACGTCTTCGCCCACGCGCGATCCGTTGATCGAGACCTCGGCGAGGCCGCGCGCCGCGATGTAGAGTCTCGCCGAGACGACGTCGCCCGAGGCGCCGAACCGCCTGCGCAGGTACGGCGGCGGCCCGCCCGTCTCGCCGTCATCGTCGGACGGACCTATCCACTTCGCCTGCCACTCACGCGGGTCGAGGAAAGCCGTCTCGAACCACGAGGGTTCGCTCCAGTCGCTCCATTCGTCGCAGTGATCGCGAATCCGGACCCGGTAGGAGTAACGGGTGCAGGAACGAAGCGGTGTCCCTTCGTACGGCACGAGCACCGAGTCGCCGCCGACGCGCTCCCCGGTCTCCCAGACCATCGTGGCCGCAGAGAAGCTGTCGCCCTCGGTCACCTGCACCTGATAGGCCGTCTGCACGGCACCTGGCCGCGAATCGTCCATCCACCACGAGAGGCGCGGTCGGGAGCAATCGATCCCGAGCGGCCGGTCACGATGCTCGCATGTCAGTCGGAGTACGCCGGATTTTGCCATAGAACCCTCTTCTCATGATCTGCGTGAGTCGATGCCTCATCATGGCACAGGATCCTGGCCCTGTCACCCGGACGTCGGCCTCCTGACGTCGGCCCCTTCCCCCTTCAGGTGCGGCCGGATAGAATCGCTGCCATACCGGAGGAAACTGTGGCTTCAGAACTACGCGCAGCGGTGATCGGCCTTGGATGGGCCGGCCAGCAGCATCTCAAGGCATACCTCGCGCTTCCCCGCACGACCGTGACGGCAATCGCCGACCCGGACCCGGCGTTGCTCGGACGGATCCAGCAGGAGTACGGGATCGAGCAGGGGTTCACCGACTACCGGGAGATGCTCGAATGGGGCGAGATCGACGTGGTGAGCGTGGGCACACCGAACTTCGCGCACGCCGAACTGACGATCGATGCGCTCGACCACGGGCTGCACGTGCTCGTGGAGAAGCCGCTCGCGCGGACGTACGCGGAGGGGCTCCGGATGGTGCAGGCGGCCGAACGCAACGACCGCGTGCTCCAGGTGATGTTCAACCAGCGCTTCCGCCCGGACGTTCAGGTGATGAAGCGCTTCATCGACGACGGCGGGCTTGGCGACGTCTACCACGCGAAGTCGCGCTGGATGCGACGAAGCGGCATTCCCGGCCGCGGACGGAAGTGGTTCGTCTCGAAGGAGCTCTCAGGCGGCGGCCCGCTGATCGACCTGGGCGTCCACATGCTCGACATGGCGCTCTACGCGATGGGCGAGCCGAAGGTCGAGGCGGTAAGCGGCGCATCGTACAACACGCTCGGGCAGCGGTTCGTGACCGACATGTACGGCGAGGACGCGGTGTACGAGGTGGAGGACTTCGCCACCGCCTTCATCCGCGTGGAGGGAGGCCGGACGCTTGCGCTCGAGGCGAGCTGGGCGACCTACCGGGAGAACGGCGATTTCATCAACCTCATGCTCTACGGTGACCGGGGCGGCGCCGAGATGAGCACCCGCAACTACCAGTCGCAGGGCGCGGTGCGGTTCTACGTCGACTCAGGGGGTGTCCCGGCTGAGATCGCACCGGAGGTGCCTGCCTCGGGATCCGGCGTTCCCGGTCACGAGCAGGCGACGGCTATCTTCGTCGAGCGCGTGCTCGGCGGCGAGTACTCGCAGTATCGGGGTCGCGAAGGACTGCTGCGAACGTGGATCATCGACGCGATCTACCATTCGGCGGCGGAGGGCCGTGAGATCCGGCTCACCGAGCTCAAGGATCAGGCGTAGACGAGTCCTCGCCGCCCCGGTTCTCGCCGTCCCGCCGGGTACGCTCCCGGCGCACGCGCGCCCGCTCCCTGCGCCTGCGCGCCCGGAGGTAGAGCGCGGCCACGAGCACGAGCAGCAGGAGCGCGGGCCCGTAGGCGAGCAGGTAGGAGAGCCAGGCGCTCACGCCACGGAGATCCTGGGCATGGGAAGCGGCGCCTTCTCCATCTCCGCGTAGAGGAACTCGAGCAGGAGTCGGCTCTTGAGCTCGCCGGCTTCCGGGCGATCCCACAGGTTGACGTACTCGCCCGGGTCGGCCACGAGATCGTAGAGCTCGCCGTACTCGCGGTCGTAGTGCACGGTCAGCTTGTGCTGCGGCGTCACGAGGGAGCGCATGTTCATCGTCGTGGGCTGGTGCTGGTTCTCGACGACGACGTGCCGGCGAAGCGTTTCCACCTCGCCCCGCCAGACCGGCGACTCGTCGACGCCCGTCATCTCGCGCGGGACCGGAAGCCCCGCCATGGCGAGGAAGGTCTGCGGCAGGTCGACGGTCGACTGCAGCGAATCGCTCACCACGCCTCGCGGGACTACCCCCGGTTGACGCACCACGAGCGGCACCCGGATCAGATCCTCATAGTGATGGATCGCCTTCGCCGTCAGTCCGTGCTGACCCAGGAAGTCGCCGTGGTCGGTCGTGAAGCAGACGAGCGTTTCGCCGGCAATACCGAGCTCGTCCACCTTGTCGAGTATCCTGCCGATCGCGTCGTCGAGCATGGTCATCATGCCGTACATGGTCGCGATGTTCTTCGCCTTCCGTTCGCGAGATCTGCGGTGGCTGCCCGCCCCGTGGATGGCGTTGCCCCCCTCCTCGAGATAGTCGCTGAAGTCGGGATGCTCCTCCAGGGCCTTGCGGAAGTAGGGCGGCTTGTCGTCGAACTCACCCTCGCGGTGCTCCGGCACGGTCACCGTATTGGGATCGTACATGCTCGCGTACGGCTCGGGCACCATGTAGGCGGGATGCGGGTCGAAGAAGCTCGCCCAGAGGAAGAACGGCTGCGCCGCGCGGGCGTATTCTTCCATCAGTGCGTTCGTTCGTTCGGTAATCCACTTGTTGTAATGATACTCAACCGGCAGCTCCCACGGCTCGCCCGGTGCGGGTGAGGTGTGCGGCGATTCGGTCAACGGGTCTCCCGCAACCGTCTGCGAGATCGCATTGGGTCGGAAATAGTCCCGCCAGTCGGTCAGGCCCTTCTCCTCCATCCAGATCGCGTAGTGCTGCCCGACGTGCGATTCGTCGGTGTGGTTGCGGGCGAGCTCCGCGCGCTCGAACCCGTAGAAGGGTCCGGTGAACTCGCGCCAGAAGTCGAGGTCGTGCAGCCGGGGATACGATTCGAGCGACGGAAACTCGTCGGTCTCGAGCAGCGGCTGGAAGTGAGCCTTCCCCACGAGCGC
>SKZO01000071.1 GCA_007127335.1 Spirochaetales bacterium
ACTTCCGCGCGCACCTCGTCGATCGCGGCAAGCGCCTTCTTCATGTCCCGCCGAGCGCCGGTCGCAAACAGCTCTTCCTGCGCCCGTTCGGTCGGAACGAGCGTCGCCTCGAGGGAGAGCCGGACCACCGGGCCGGAGAGATGCAGGTTCTCGAGCCGCAGCTGGATGAGCCGCTCGATCGCCTTCTGATCGCGCGTCGGCCTGGCAGTGAAAATCCGCTCACGTCGGCATTGCTCATGATGACCGGGCCAGCACTCCGGGTGAAACTCGAGCGCGAGATCGCCGATAAGTCGCTGCTGCGTCCACGCGTGCGCAATGAGCTCGCGCAGCATTGAGAGCTGATGATGGAGCAGGACCTCCGTGGACGACTGAGGGTAGAGCAGCCGAACCTCCCGGCGCAGAACCGCGGGAGCGTCGACCGCCTGGATTGGAAGCTCCTGCTCCCCCCTCGCGAAGCGCTGCAGCCGCTCGGCTTCAGGGCCGAACCGTCTGCGAAGCGCGCCGGAGGAGAAGCGACAGAATCCGGCGATCGTGACGATGCCGAGCTGCCGGCAGCGCGCCAACGCTTCGCGTTCGATCGGCAGCACCCCGAGCGGCGCTTGCATTGCTGCCGCCGCCTCTTCTTCGCCGCTCGCAAAGACAGTGATGCCCCGCTTTGCCTTTGCCGCGGCGTACGTGCCGAAGCGGCTCCCCCCCACGGCGATGCTGCACACGAGCCGCTCGCGCTCGACGGCAGCCTCGACCGCCCGCGCCCATGAGAGCGGGGTATCGTAGATCCGATCGAGCCCTGCGGCATTGACCCAGAAGAGCGCCTGCTCGCCTTCAGCCGGCTCGACCTGCGGACTGAACGTGCCGAAGAGCGTCATGAGCTTCCGACGAAGCTCGCCGCGCTTTTCCGGATCCACCGTCCCGGCGCGCAGCTCACCACAGATCCCGAGCGCTGCGGCGTACCGCATGCCGGGCTCTATCCCGGCCGCCACGGCCGCCCGGTTTACCGCGGTGATCCGCCCGAGCGGCCGATCGTCGGTAACGACCGCCGCCGGGAGCTCCTTCCATTTGGGGTGGCGAAGCGCGACGATCTGCAGATCGAAGTGGGGAAGACTAATACAGGCCAGGCGGACCATCGAACTCCTCGCTCGTCGTCCACCCAGGCCCCTCCCGTTTGTCCTTGGTGTTGGTGATGGTGACGCGAAACCGCCCCGGAGCGACTTGCCGGCATGAGCTCTGCGCTCGGACGCCGACGAGCGATCCGGAGTACCGCTCGTCCCCGCGGCGGCGGCGCAGGAGGAGCACCTGCGCATCGTGGTGCTCCGCAAGCCGCAGCAGCCTACCCTGCGACGCCGCGTCAAGGCTGAGATCCCGCGCGAGATCGATGACGATCAACCCGAACGCGCCGCTGCGAAGCAGGCGCTCGGCGGCGCGAACCGCGACACGCGCGCTGCGCGCGTGTCGGGAGGCACGCTCCTGCCCGGCGCGACGAACCGACCGCGCTCCGTCTTCCGGAGGAAACGCCCAGACGACCGGCAGCGCGTTCAGGTCTATTCCCGCAGCCGCAAAGTCAGGGGGGAAGAAGACGTCACGGTGCGTTGCAACCCAAGCGCCCAGGTCGCCGGCCATCTGGGCCTGAGAGATCAACCGGCTTGCAACACTGATGTTGGCCGAATCGGCGCCGCCGACGAGCTCGGTCAGCCTGCCGCGAAGCGCGTCGAGACTCCACGGGTCAGACCCGCGAGGTCTCGGCTGCAAGTCACGAGCACGCTGGAGTCGCAGATCGAGAAGCGCCGACGCCGGTTCCATACGTCGGCATACTACTATACAAATGTATAGTGGTCAAGCGGTTTTCAGGCGTGCGGGAAGATCACCCCGAGCACGGTATCGATCCGCCGCAGCCCCTCTTCAGCCGTGTCGCGCACGGTTGACGGCAACCCCTTGCCGCCTGAGAGCTTGTGCAGCTCGTCGACGACTCCCTTCACCTCGTCGATTGCCCCCTGCACCCGCAGATCGTTGTTCATCGCGTGCTCGAACAGCGGCACGATCTCCCGGGCGGCGGCCTCCATGCGTGGGGTCGAGGCGGCGGGCGTCGTTCGATTGGACAACAGGTCGGCAACGTGCGCCTGCAGCTCCTCGATCTGACGACAGCGGTTGTCCATCAGCTCGTCCGAGATGTTGAGCTTGTCGCGGTAGTAGCCGTAGATGAGCAGAAACCGGATGTGCTGTCCGTTACACCCGCGCTCGAGCAGATGCTCCGGGTAGATGACGTTTCCGCGGCTCTTGCTCATCGTCTCGCCGCCGACGATCAGATGCTCACCGTGCAGCCAGTACCGACAGAACTCCACGCCTCCGGCGCTCTCCATGACGGCCCGGTTGTAATCGTGGTGGCGCCACTTGTTGTCGATGCCGCCGCAGTGGATGTCGAGCTCGTACCCGAGGGTCTGCTTGATCATCGCCGGATCCTGGATGTTCCAGGACGGGCGTCCGGGCCCGATAGCCGTATCCCAGTGAATCTTCCCATCGTCCCTGTGGCCGTGCCACAGGATGAAGTCCCCCAGGTTCCAGCGCAGTCCGTTATACGTATCCTTGCTGTACCTGATCTTGCGCTTCGGCCAGCGGCTCATGTCGAGCCCGAAGATCTCACCGAAGCCCTCGTAGGTGAGCGGATCAAAATAGACGTTTCCCTCGTGCCAGTAGGCGTGTCCCTTGTCGATCAGGATCTGGATGATCTCGACCGCCTCGTCGATGCTCGTCGAACTGCGCGGGATGTGGTCCGGCAGCTTGATGCCGAGCAGCTCGCACTCCCGGAAGAAAGTCTCCACGACCGGAGTCGTGAGCTGCAGGACCTCGGTACCCTCTTCGGCCGCGGTCGAGATCGTCTTGTCCTCCACGTCGGTGAAGTTGATGACGCGTCTGACCTCGTACCCGAGATACTCGAGGTAGCGAACGAGGATGTCCTCGTAGAGGAAGCTGCGGTAGTTGCCCACGTGCGGCCGCCGGTAGACACTGGGCCCACAGGTGAAGACCCTGACCTCGCCCGGCTTCCTGGGGCTGAAAAGCTCCATCCGCTTGGTAAGCGTATTCCTCAAGACCAGGCCGCGAAAGTCGTCAGTTTGCATTCATTGCTCCGGGGGGTGTTTAGCGTGAATTTCGCACATTGCGCGCCCCATGGCAAGCGAGCGCGACCGGCGGCCGGATTGCGCGGTTGACATGCGTATATACGATATGTAAAGTATATATACAGGGAGGATGTCAATGGCTTTGAGCGTTCGAAATCCGGAGGCAGAACGGCTTGCCCGAGAAGCGTCACGGATGACCGGACAGAGCATGACAGAGGTGATCATAGACTCGCTGAGAGAGAAGATCGCGCGGATCCAGCACGATCCGGTCCACGAACCTCTGCAGAAGCGGATCCTGCGGATCGGGAGTCGGTGTGCGGCACTCCCCACGCTTGACACCCGCAGCGAGGAGGAAATTCTCGGATACTCGGACGACGGGCTTTCGTAGCCATGGTGGTGGACACGTCGGCGGTCATTGCGATTCTGATGGGTGAGGTTGAAGCCGGTCGCATCGCATCTGCGCTTGCCTCAGACGCCCTGCGGCTCATGAGCGCGTTTTCCGCGCTGGAAGCCGCGATCGTAGTGGAGTCCCGCAAAGGTCCGGCCGGTGCCCATGAATGGGAGCTCCTCCAGACTGAATCGGAGATAGATATTGTTCCCTTCACTGCCGGCCAGCAGATTCTGGCCGCAGAGGCGTGGCGGAACTTCGGAAAGGGTCGCCATCAGGCATCGCTGAACATAGGCGACTGTTGCGCCTACGCGCTTGCAAAGCACACGGGTGAACCGCTTCTCTACAAGGGTACCGACTTCGCCCATACGGACGTCGTCCCGGTGCCGTGGTAGCGAGACGATCCGAGCGCGAGGCCGTCACAGCGAGCGCAGCGCCTCGGAAATCGGGACCTCTCCATCGAGGAGAACGAAGTCCTTCCCGATCGTGGTCGGCTCGTCAAGGCAGGCGACGAGGACCGCGGCGAGATTCTCCCGCGACGTCTGCCCGGACTGCGCGTGATCGCCACCTGCGAGTACCCGCCCGGTAGCCGGCTCGTCGGTCAGCCCGCCGGGGCAGACGATGGTCCACTCGAGCGCCGGATGGTCCGGCATCACCTCGTGCATGGTGTGAAGAAACGCGTCCGCGTGCGCCTTCGCACGGTGGTAGTGCCTGATCTTCGAGTCGCTGCGGATGTCCTTGTTGAGCGATGAGAGCATAACGTAGCGCTTCGCGCCGGCCACGGAGGCGGCGACCATCGACCGGATCGCTCCAATGTGGTCGATCAGTACGGTCTTGTCCTTCCCGGTCTTCCCGCCCGACCCGGCGGCGAACACTACCGCGTCGCACCCGGCAACCGCATGGTCGATCGGGTACTCGAGATCGCCGAGCACGGTCGGCACGCCTCTTTCATCAAAACGGGGGCGCTGCGACGCGTCGCGGATCATCGCAACCGGATCGTGGCTGCTGTCCACCAGGCGCTGCACGACGCGAAACCCGGTGTTCCCGTTCGCTCCTATGACAAGCACTTTCATACTATCCTCCTGCATAGAACCTACCGCTCGCATCGGCTCAGCGTCGCGACACGAGCACCCTTCGCAATTCCCGCTCCTCCGCCTCGTCTATGACCGGCATCCCCACCGGGGCGGCCTCGCGGCGCGCGGCGAGGTAGGCCTTCAGGCGCGCGTGGATCTGCGGCGTGAGCGGAAACCGGATCGCGATCAGGACGGTGATCGTGATGAACGCAAGCGGCACGAGCGCAAAGACGCCGCGCAACACGAGGAGGAACTGTGAGGTCTGCTCGAGCTCGACCACCGTGGTCAACCCGGCCTCCACCGTCTCGGCCGGTGGGCGGTAGCCGGCGAGATCGATCGCCTGCCCCACGAGGAAGATCGCGAAGGCACCGGTGAGCTTTCGCAGGAAGGTCTGAACGCCGGCGAAGATGCCTTCGCGACGGCGCCCGCTCACGAGCTCGTCGACGTCCGGAATATCCGGGAAGATCGCGTAGGCCATGACGATCACGCCGCCGGTTCCCGTGCCCACAAGCCCGGCGAAGACGAAGTAGATCCAGACCGGCAGGCCCGGCCGCAGCGCGAAGCTCGCGATCATCGCGACGGCCCAGATGCACCCGCCGGTGATGAATGCCACGAGCTTGCTCGTGCGCCGGCTCAGCAGGTAGTAGGCCGGCAGGAGCGCGAGCTGGACGATCAGCAGCGTCCCCAGGAGCAGGTTCGTGATCTGCGGCACCTCCAGGTAGTAGGTCACGAAGAAAACGATGATGGAGAGCACGACGTCCATCGCGGCGAAGGAGAAGAGGAACATCAGGATGAAGCTGCGAAAGGCCCGGATCCGGAACGGCTCGAAGAAGGCGCGCAGGTTGCCCGGCGTCGATCTGCGGCTGAAGTCCGGGCGTTCCCACGTCGTGAAGAAGGTCGCGACGAAGGGAACGGCGAAGAAGAGCCCGAAGATGATCCCCATGATCGGGTACCCGACCGTCCGGGTTGGCGCGGCGCCGATGATCACGAGCGGCAGGAGGGCGCACACGAGCGTCGAGGCTTCCGAGAAGGCAAGCCTGAAAGCGGTGAGCCTGCTTCGTTCGCCGTAGTCGAGCGTGAGCTCGCTCGCGAGCGCATTGTAGGGGATCATCACCATGGTGATGACGGTGGAGAAGAAGAGGTACGAGGCGAGCGCGTAGGCGAACCGCGCCCATTCGGCCTCGAAGCCGGCCGGGTACCAGAGCAGGAAGAAGCTCAGGGCTATGAAAGGGATGCCGACGAGAAAATAGGGCCGACGCCTTCCCCAGCGGGTCCGTGTGCGGTCGGAAATCATCCCCATGAGCGGATCGCTGACCGCGTCCCACCCGCGCGCGATGAGGACGATCAGCCCGGCGAGCGCGGGCCGGATGCCCACGACGTCGGTAAGGAATATGAGATAGAGCGTGGAGACGACGAAGAACGCCCCACCCCCGTACAGGTCGCCCACTCCGTAGCCGATCCGGGTCCGAAGCGGCAGCCGGTCGCCTTCGTCCGTGACGGTGCCTCGCGTATCCTTCGGGTCCATCGCGATCCTCCTGGCGGCTCATCGTACCCGCAGCCACGCCCGGGCGCAATCGGGCGCGACTTTCTGGCCCGCGCCCCGCTGGCGCTTCCCCACACGGGACGCGAGTGCTACGATCCTTCCATGAACGCGTACCCCCAACACACGATCCGTCCCGACGTCTGCCTCGGCGGCAGCTGGGAGCTCGCCTGGCTCGGCCCCGACGTCGACCTCTCGCAGACGGCGCTCGCCTCCGTGCAGCAGTTCCGTACCGCGCTCGACGCGGCGGCCCCGGGGTCCCGGGCGGTGGTGCCCGGCTGCTTCGACACCCTCCCGGGCCTTGCCGGCGCCCGCGGCACCGCCGCCTACCGGACGGTTCTGCCTGCCTTCCGCGCCGACCCGGCGCGCGGCGGGAGGCTGCTCTTTGACGGCCTGGGTATCTGGGCCGCGGTCTACGTCGACGGCGAGCTCCTGCACGTCCACCGCAAGCCCTACTCGCCGTTCGCCGTAACGGTGCCTCCGCGGACGCACGCGGCAGACCGGCGACGCGAGCTCATCGTCGTGGTCGACAACCGCTTCAATACCGGACGCTCACCGCTCCAGGAAAACTACTTCGACTTCTACGCCTACGGCGGGATCTTCCGGCCCGTCCGCTACCAGGCGGTCCCGGATCGCTGCCTTA
>SKZO01000167.1 GCA_007127335.1 Spirochaetales bacterium
TAACACTCCTGAGCGCACCGGACCCCGGCGTGATGCTTCTGGTGACCGGGGAGTAGTATGGGATCACCACGTCGAATCCTTTTCGTCTGTACGGGCAATATCTGTCGGAGCCCGCTTGCCGAGGCGGTGCTCAGGAAGAAGCTCGCCGAGCGTGGCGCCGACGACAGGTATGAGATCGACAGTGCCGGGACCGTCACCGATCACCTTGGTGAGCAGGCCGACACGCGGATGCGCCGGACCGCCGCGCGTCGCGGGGTACGGATCAACCACGTCGCCCGCCGGGTTACAACGCACGACATGGAGCGGTTCGATCTGATCGTCGGCATGGACGATCGGCATCTCAGGACGCTGCGTGCGCTCGCAGGGCGGCGGTCCGTGGTGATCCGCAAACTCGGGGAGTTCGGGAACGCGAGTCGGGCCGCGGACGTGCCCGATCCGTGGTACGGCGGTATGGAGGGGTTCGAGCGGGTCTTCGACATGGTGGATCAATCGTGCGAGGCGCTCGCCGAGTGGCTGGAGCAGGGATCATGATTCGCGATGCGCCCACGGTGGAACAGGCGATACGCCGTGTCGCCGGAGATGGTGCCTCAATCGTATCCGAGACCGCGGTGTCCGGGGGATGCGTGTCAGGCGGACGACGAGTTGATACGTCGACCGGCGAGTCGTTCTTCGTGAAGACCGGCAGTGCCCTTCCGTCGCGGATGTTCAGCTGTGAGGCGGCGGGTCTCGAAGCGCTCCGCCTTGCCGGAGGTCCCCGCGTTCCCCGGGTTGCTGCCGTGTGGGCAGGGCCGGACGCGTCGTTTATCGTTATGGAATGGATCGAGCAGGGCGCTCGAGGCCGACGCTTTGCCCGTGACCTCGGCGTCCAGCTCGCAACGATGCACCGGGGCAGACACGTCGACCAGTTCGGTTTCGAGACCGACAACTACATCGGCTCGACCCCGCAGCCGAACGGATGGATGCCCTCGTGGCATGACTTCTTTCGCGAGCGCCGGATTGGCTTTCAGGCCAGACTCGCGCGTGATCGCGGAGTGATCGACGCCTCGCTCGCGCAGGAGATCGACGCGGTGCTCGGACGTCTCGAGAGTCTGATTCCGGCCCCTGAGTACCCATCGCTGTTGCACGGAGACCTGTGGGGCGGTAACTACCTGGTCGACCGTTCGGGAGCTCCGGTCCTCATCGATCCTGCCGTCTACTTCGGGCATCGGGAGGCCGATCTCGCGATGACCGAGCTCTTCGGCGGGTTTCCAGCCCGGTTCTTCCATGCGTACCACGAGGCCTGGCCGCTTGACAGCGGGTATTCCGAGCGTGTGCCGCTGTACAACCTCTACCATGTGCTCAACCACGCGAACATGTTCGGGGGAAGCTACGTTTCCAGTGCACGTTCGATTCTGCGCCGGTACCGATAGAAATGTGGAGAGGGGTGACGGGATGAACGAGCTTGCCGTTCTCAGCGGTGATCAGTGGCTGCACGAGCGCGCCGGCGAGGCTGCCGAACGGTTCGGCGGTCTTTACGGAGTCACCTCCGTCACCTCCCGGGACCAGGTGGTGCGATTCCTCAACTTCGAGTTTCCGCACGTCACCGTCATCAATCTCGATGAGGAAGCCGTGAACGGGTACCAGATACTCACCGAGATGAGAGAGGACCCCTGGCTCCACTTCGGCGCGCTCATCGTCGTGTACCAGGACTCCGAGGAGGCGGCTGCCGCGGCTGCGGCACGAGGGCTGAACCTCGTCGCCACCATTCCCTACGACCTCGTGTCGGACTATCTCTACCGGGCGCTCCGTATCCTGTGCGACAACCACCAGATCGTCTATCAGCGGGACATACACAAGCTGCTGCACGCGCACCATTCCGGATCGTTCGTTCTCGACAACGATCCGTTCGAGCTGATCACCTACTCACGTCTCCTGTCGAATTTCCTGTTCAACGCGAACATGATCACCGACGATCGACGAGACCGGTTTCACGTGGCACTGATGGAGCTGCTCGTGAATGCGGTCGAGCACGGCAACTGCAGTATCACCTATGAGGAGAAGTCGTCGTATATTGCGGCGCACGGTGACGCGCTCGAGCTGATTCGCACTCGCTTGCGCGATTCCGAGATCGCGTCGCGTCGCGTCTTTCTCTCCTACAGGATCTCGCCGCGCGACACGATCGTGACCATCAGCGACCAGGGTTCAGGATTCGACTGGCGCGTGTACCGGGCGCCGGTGGGTGAGGCGGGGCTTGATGAGGCCCACGGACGCGGTATCCTGATGGCTCGGGCGTACATCGACGAGCTGAGCTACAACGAGATCGGGAACGAGGTGACCGTCCGTCTTGATCACAACCCGGTGGACGAACCGTTGATTCCCCGCGCCTTCAGCGAGGTCGAGGAAGTCCGTGTGACTGAAGGCGACAGGGTGTTCACCGAGGGTGAGGCCTCCACGCACCTGTACTACATCGTAACCGGCAGCTACGACGTGACCGCGGCCGGACGACACGTATCCACGCTGACCCCGGCCGACGTGTTCGTCGGTGAGATGAGTTTCCTCGTGAACAACCGTCGTTCGGCCACCGTCACCGCTGCTTCAGAGGGTCTTCTGCTGCGGCTCGACAAGGATCAGTTCGTTCAGGCGATCCGTCACAGCCCCCACTACGGCATCCTGCTTGCCCGCCTGCTCGCGCAGCGCCTCGTGGCGCTTCACCACCTCCCGGACTGACGGCTCGTGCAGCAGCGCGTACGGCGGTTACCGTCGTCTGAAGACGCGGGATATTATGCTGAACAGAAACCCGAGGCCAAGAATGCCGGCGACACCGAAACCGGCGAGGCCGATCAACGGGATGTCGTTCCACAACGGCGGTAGCCTCGCATGGATGATCAAGGCGGAGCTGATCATGAGCGCCGCGAGCACGATGCCGAATATCAGTCGGTAACCGATGTTGTCGAGCGTATTCCGAAGCGGTTCGAGCCCGCGAAGTCGGAAGCCGATCGTCAGCTGGCCGGTTCGCAACTGGCGTGACACGCCGGAGAGATTCGACGGAAGGTCGCGCAGCAGTTCAAGGTAGTCCAGCCCCACCGTGGAGGCCTGATGAGCGAGCCTCGCGGGCCGAAGTTTCTCCACGACGAGGCGGCGCGCGAGCCCTTCGAGAACCGGCTGGAGGGTGAAGTCGGGATAGAGGTTTCGACCGAGGCCCTCGATTGTCAGGAGCGCCTTGGCGACCATCATGAGGCTCGTCGGGACCGTGAGCCCGTGCGAGACGACGAGTCCAATGAGGTCGGAGAAGAGGACGGCAATATCCATGTCCTTCAGCGAGCGATCGAGATAGTCGTCGACGAGTTCCTGGACTTCGTCGACGAGCTCCTCATAGTCAAGAGCGCGACTGCAGCGAGTGAGGCGAAGAATCGAGTCGGTCACCTTCGCGCCGTCGCGACGAACCATCCCGGTGATCGCGGAGGCGAGGTGGTCGCGCTCGTCCTCGTGCAGACGACCCATGAGCCCGAAGTCCAGGAAACACAGCACGTTGCCCGGCAGTACCATGATGTTGCCCGGATGCGGATCCGCGTGGAAGAACCCGTGGATCAGGATCTGTTCGAGCATCAGTTCTGCGCCGTTCTCCGCGACTGTCTTCGCGTCAAAGCCGAACGATCCGAGCGGCTTGCCTCCATCGAGCGCCTTCCGGATCTTGATCCCTTCGGCGTACTCCATGATGAGCAGACGTTTGGTAGAGAAGCGGGGATAGGTCGCGAGCACCTTGATCTGAGAGCGATTCGCGAAGAGCGAGGCGAACCGTTCCATGTTCTGCCGCTCCCGGCCGAAGTCGAGCTCCCGGCGGATATGCTTGCGGAACTCCTTGACCATTGACGAGGGGCCGAGATAGCGCGACGAGGGGATGTACCGTTCCGCGAGCTTCGCGAAGTAGGCTACGATATCGAGATCAGTTTCGATCTTCGACTCGATACCCGGTCGCTGGAGCTTCACGCCCACGAGCTCGCCGGTTCTCAGAACCGCGCGGTGCACCTGTGCGATCGAGGCCGAAGCAACCGGCTCCCGGTCGAGCTCCTCGAATACGTCCTCGATCGGCCGTCCGAGCTCCTCCTCTATGGCTCGAAGCACGAGGCGCCTGGGAATCGGCTGCACCTCGTCCTGCAGACGGGTCAGCTCCTGAACAAGCTCGGTCGGGAGGATATCCGTTCGATTGCTCAGGAGCTGACCGAGCTTGATGAACGTCGGTCCGAGCTCTTCGAGCGCCATGCGGACGATCTCCCAACGGGTCGCGTCCCTGGGCACCCGGCGCGCCCCGCGCCGGGGCAGGAGCGACTTCACGCCGGGTACGGATCGGTCGAGACGGAGCATTCTCACCCATTCGGAGAGTCCGTACTTGGCCATAACCCGGACGATTTCCTGTACACGGCTTGTCGTCCGCGTGCTCCGACGATAGAGGCTCTCGCGTTTCACAGATGCAGTGTACCCGAGATGATCCCGAGTGACAGTACCGCGATGAAGCGGTGTTTCACGTACAGGAGCAACAATGAAACGAGTAATCGGAGTATTCGCGCTGATGGTTCTCGTCATCTCGGGTGTCTGCGCACGCGGCGGAGGCGGTGTCTTCCATGGCGCCTACTACCTGGTACAGGAGTACACGAACGTCGATCGTGACGTTCGGATCGTCGGGGGATACGGGTACGGAGTCGATCGCGGCAGCGTGCGACACGGCGGGTTCGGCCTGGTGATCCACGACAGGGATACCAGTGAACTGGTTGGCGCCTTTGGCGGGGTCATCTCCGGCAGACAGTTGCGGACCGGTTCGCTGACTCTGAGTGTCAACCTCTGGACCGGCGTGGGGTACGTGAACCCCTGGGTCGTCAGCTCACCGGCCGGCGTGGGATACTTCGCCGAGGCTGCCGCAGAGCCCGGGCTCACCCTTTTGCCCTGGTTTCAGGTTGGTGTCTACGGCGGTATGCAGGCGATCGGCAGCCTCGATCCGCCATACCTTATATCGAGCGCACGGTACGCGCCGGTGCTCGGCACCCGCCTGACCTGGGGCCGGTTCTGAGGTCCGCCGGGCGCAGCCTCGCGGGTGGTCACGGAGAATGAAGCCGCGATGGGACAAGCACGGTCCTCAGTTCCATCGCGGTGCTGTTTCTGATTTCACCCGCATGGTCCGCCTCGGCTTCGACGACGGCGAGGGACCCGGCCTTCATGTCGACCTCTGTGGCCGCTGCGCGTGAGACGAACGATTCGATCTCCGGGTTATGACCGACGATCATCAGTCTTCTCGCCGATCCTCCGTAGGTGCCAATGATCCTGAGATAGTCGCCGGCACCTGCGTTATAGAGTTCGGGCAGGTCGAATCGAGCGGGCGTCGTCGGGAACACCCCGACGGCCTCGTCGGCGGTCTCCCGGGCGCGCACAGCGTCGGAGCACAGGATCATCTCAGGCGTGAGGCCCCGGGAGGCGAGAGTTCTCCCGATCTCCTGCGCGTCCTTCCGTCCATTCGGCAGTAGGCGCCGTTGCCGATCGGTCAGCGGCGGGTGCCCCCGCTCGGTCTTCGCGTGACGCCAGATGAGCAGTTCAACCATCGTCGACTCCTTGCGCCCAGTCCCGGGCCTCCCGCAGCCACTCGCGACGCCGGCGATGCCCCGAGTGCCTCAGGTCGGTGCAGATGGTGAACCGCACGAGTTTCATCCCGCAGTAGTCGGCGAGCGCCCTCCAGAACCCCTCGATCGGTTCAGGCGGGTCGTCGGCCGCGCGATCGGTCGTCACGAAGACCGCGAGTCTCTTGCCGGCGAAGAGCGGCACGTGGCGTTTCTCGCCGAAATCCTCGCCTTCCCAGTCGTATGCGACGCCGGGACGAAATACCCGTTCGATCCAGCCCTTCAGAAGAGCCGGAGGGCCGCTCCACCAGTCGGGGTGGACGAAGCACATCAGGTCCGTCCGCATGCACTCGTCGGTGTAGGCCTGGATCTGCTCATCCATGCTGAAGCGACGTGCGATCTCTGCTCCGGTGAGTACAGGGTCCGGACGCTCGGCGTAGAGATCGTGAAAGACCGGTGGTCCGGGGCCGTCGGGAGGTCCGGTGTCGGTGCGCGCACGCATTGCCGCGTCGAGTTCCTGCGCGATTGCCCGGCAGAAGCTCCGTTCATACGGATGACAGAGCACGATCATCGGCTGCACAGCTGCAGTATACGCCTGGAGCGGTAGCCGTGCGAACCGTATTTGCGTAGTTTTTTGAAGTGAAAAGTGTTGGCGGATGGATAATTCCTGAGTATTATACTCATAAATAGGGGAGACTATGGCGACGAAAGGTGAGGTGCTGGACGCGCTTACCCGGGTCATCGATCCGGAGATCGGACTGAACATCGTCGATGTCGGGCTCGTGTACCGGGTCGAGGCCTTCGATGACTACATCGAGGTGGACTTCACCCTGACGTCACCCGGGTGCCCGCTTGCGGACACGATTGTCGCGGACATCCAGCGAGAGGTGAGTGAGGCAACCGGGATCGATGACGTTCGCACGAACCTCGTCTGGAACCCCCCGTGGAGCCTGGACTTCATGAGTGAAGAGGCTCGACTACAGTTGGGATACCCCATATAGGAGTGCACGGATGAAGATCGAGATACGAGGCCTTCGGGCAACGGTAGAAGGGACCGAGATACTCAAAGGGATAGATCTGTCCATGAACACCGGGGAGATCCACGCGCTGATGGGGCCGAACGGATCGGGGAAAAGCACCCTCAGCAACGTGATTCTTGGTCACCCCGCCTATGAGGTGACCGGCGGGGAGATACTCGTTGACGGGGAGAACGTGCTCGATCTCGAAGTCGACGAGCGGGCCCGTCTTGGACTCTTCCTCGCGTTCCAGTACCCCGTAGAGATCCCCGGCGTCACGGTGGGGCGTTTCCTTAAACGTGCTGCCGAGATTCGGTTCGAGGGCGAAGATCTCCGCGCGAAAGGCTTCATCAAGGAGCTTCGCGGTAACATGGATTTCCTCGAGATGGACCAGCAGTTCATCAACAGGTACCTGAACGAAGGGTTCTCCGGCGGTGAGAAGAAGCGCATGGAGATTCTGCAGATGCTGATGCTCAAGCCCCGTTTTGCGGTGATGGACGAGACTGATTCCGGTCTGGACATCGACGCCCTGAAGGTCGTCGCGAAGGGCGTGAACCATCTCCGGGGCCCCGACTTCGGGGCACTCATCATCACGCACTATCAGCGAATCCTGCAGCACGTGACGCCGGACTACGTCCACGTCATGTACCAGGGGAGGGTGGTCACTTCAGGTGACGAACAGCTTGCCCACACGCTTGAGGCGCACGGCTACGACTGGGTGCGTGAGCAGTTCGGTTCACCCCGGGATGCGATTGAGGAGGCACGATGAGCTCGCAGACAAGCACAACCGACCGGGACAATCAGAACGGCGTGGACATTGGCGACTACCAGTTCGGGTTCTCCTATCCGGACAGCAGCGTCTTCAAGACCGAGAAAGGCCTGAACCCTGCGGTCGTCAACGCGATCAGTGAGCACAAGAATGAGCCCGACTGGATGCGCCAGTTTCGGCTGCGAAGCCTTGAAGAATTCCTGAAGAAGGGCATGCCGAACTGGGGTGCGGATCTCAGTGACCTCAGCTTCGACGACATCTTCTACTACGCCAAGCCGAGCGAGGCCAAGTACAAGAGCTGGGAAGACGTGCCGGAGTCGATCAAGGAGACATACGAGCGGATCGGGATACCGGAGGCTGAACGCAAGTTCCTCGCCGGCGTCGGTGCGCAGTACGACTCGGAAGTCGTATACCACAACCTGCAGCAGCAGCTCGCTGACAAGGGCGTCGTCTTCTCCGACCCGGAGAGTGCGGTGCAGGAGCATCCGGATCTCGTGAAGAAGTACTTCGGCACGATCATCCCGTACTCGGACAACAAGTTCGCCGCGCTGAACTCTGCCGTCTGGTCCGGAGGCAGCTTCGTCTACGTGCCTCCGGGAGTTCACGTGGACATCCCGCTCCAGGCGTACTTTCGGATCAACAGTCAGAACTTCGGTCAGTTCGAGCGCACGCTCATCATTGCCGACGAAGGCTCCTTCGTGCACTACATCGAGGGTTGTACCGCGCCCATCTATGCGACCGACAGCCTGCACAGCGCAGTCGTCGAGATAGTGGCGATGCCCGGGGCCCGGGTGCGATACACGACGATCCAGAACTGGTCGAGCGACGTCTACAATCTGGTGACCAAGCGGGCCGTTGCCCACGAACGAGCCACGGTTGAATGGGTCGACGGGAACATCGGGAGCAAGCGAACGATGAAGTATCCGTCGGTGTACCTGATGGGCGAGGGTGCGCACGGCGAGGTGCTCTCCATTGCCTTTGCGGGCAAGGGGCAGGAACAGGATACCGGGGCGAAGATGGTGCACGCCGCCTCGAATACGAGCTCCGTCGTGACATCGAAGAGCATCAGCAAGGACGGCGGGGTGTCGACCTATCGCGGACACGTGAAGGTAGACCCGGCCCTGCAGAACATCCGCAGCCACGTCGTCTGCGACGCGCTCATTCTCGACGCCGACTCCACGAGCAACACGTACCCGTATATGGATATCAACGCCGAGGACGTGAGCATCGAGCATGAGGCGCGCGTCAGCCGCATCAGCGAACAGCAGTTGTACTACCTGATGTCACGCGGTCTCAGTGAGGAAGAGGCATCAATGATGATCGTCAACGGCTTCCTTGATCCTCTCGTGAAGCAGTTGCCAATGGAGTATGCGGTTGAGCTCAACCGGCTGATCGAGCTCGAGATGGAAGGATCGGTCGGATGAGCCCGGCCACACGAACCATGGATGAGACGACAACGAGCGGCATGGCGGCGGTCGAGCAACTCGAAGAGTACCAGCGTACGCTTTCCGGTCCGCAATGGCTGGTCGACCTGCGTGCCGTCGCGCGTGCGAAGTTCCACGCGAGTGAGTGGCCTACGACGAGCGAAGAGGAGTGGCGCCGCACGAACCTGAGCCCGTTCGAGTTCGATCTGTACACCGTGCCGTCGTCGTGTACTGAGGCAGATTCGCCGAGTCCCGTTGTCGCGAGCCACGAGACGCCGCCTCCGGAAGGGACTGCGGGTCGCATTGACGTCGTGTCAGGCGCAGTGCAGAACGTGCGCGTGAGAGAAGATCTGCGCGACGCCGGTGTCGTGTTCGGCGACCTCGCATCGTGTCTCCGGGAGTTCCCGCAGGAGGAGCCGGCTGCATCAGCCATGGTCGGGGCCGTGCGAAGCGCGATGGAACGGTCGCTCGCAATCGCGGACAACAGGCTCGAGTACTGGCATTTCGCGATGGTCGCGAACCCCATCGTGCTCTACGTGCCGGCGGGAGTCAGGATCGACGAGACGTTCGAGATCGCGCTTGCGTTTTCCGGCGAGGAGGTGGTGTACGCCCCGCACCTCGTGGTTGTGCTCGGGAAGGAAGCATCGGCAACGGTTGTGCGTCGGGTATCGAGCACCGAAGACGGGGAGGTGATGCTCGTAGACGCGAGCGAGTTGGTCGTCGGAGATGGAGCGCGGCTGCATTACACGGACCTCATGCAGATGAACGAAGAGGCCCTGGTCTTCAGGAACGACCGTGGAAACGTGGGGCGCGATGGACACGTGCACCGGACTGAAGCTGCGCTGGGGGCCGATTTCGTCAAGACCAGGTATGTGTCGGAGCTGACGGGGCCCGGGGCTGATGCAGTTCTCAACGGTCTCTATTTTGCGCGTAGCGAGCAACACATGGATGTGCGGACCGTCCAGCAGCACCGGGCGGACCACACGACGAGCCGGGCACACTATCGCGGTGCGGTGAGCGAGGAAGGTCACACGGTCTACCAGGGGCTCATCCAGGTGGACGCAACGGCACGCGGAACCGATGCCTATCTCACCAACAAGAACCTCGTTCTCGGCGAGTCGGCACGTGCAGATTCGATCCCGTCGCTCAACATCCAGACGGACGACGTGCGATGCAGTCATGGCTCGACGACCGGGAAGATCGATCCCGGGCAGATCTTCTACCTTGGGACGCGTGGCTACAGCAGAGCGGAGGCGCTGCGGATGCTCGTTGAGGGACACTTCGAGGATCTGATCCGGCAGACCCCTGAGTCGATCCAGGAGGAACTGCGCGCTCTGATCATCGCCCGAACCCCTGCGGAGCTGTAGATGGCCAAGTGGGTTCGTGCGTGTCACATGGACGACTTCCGAACGGGGTTTCTGTTTCGCCACAAGCGTAAGGAGTATGCCATCTTCAAGCTCGACGACGGAGTCTATTGCCTCGACAATGTCTGTTCGCATGAGTATTCGCCACTTGCTGAGGGAATGGTTCTCGACGGTGATGTCTTCTGCCCCAAACACGGCTCGCGCTTCGACGTCCGCACCGGAGCGGTGAAGGACTATCCGGCGACGCGGCCGGTCCGGACCTTTGAGACGCGGGTCGAGGAGAACGGGGACATCTACATACAGGTCAGGTAGTCACCGCTCTCACGACGGCCTTCGGGCGTAGACTCCAATCCACTCGCTGCGGCTGTCGAACGCGTCGCCCCACAGCGATCCGTAGAGAGCTTCCACCGTGAATCCGGCTTTTTCGAGCATCTTCCTGATTCCTGCCGCGGTGAAGTGTCGCCACCAGACGCTGAACTGGCGGTAGTCCCCCGATTCCTCGACCAGGGTGTACCTCGCGACGCTCGCCGAGTCGGACGGGTAGTGAAAGTGCTGGAGCAGGACGAGATGCGGCTTATCGTGCCAGAATCCGTCCTTGAGCGTTACGTGCCATTCGTCGCAGGTCCGGTTGCGTCGCACATAGGCCTCGGTGAAGACGTCGAATACCATCAGCCCGCCGGGGCGCAGGGCCGACAGTGCGCGTTTCAGCAGAGAGTTCCGCTGTCGCTCAGTGAGCGTGCAGAACTCTCCGTAGATGAACGTGATCACGTCATAGGGACCTTCAAGATCCACGTCGGTGAGGTCCGCCTGGATGTAGTTGATTGCGAGCCCCTGTTTGCGCGCCTGCTCGCGGGCATAGTTGATCGAAACGTCGGCGTAGTCGATCCCGGTGACCTCGAAACCCCGGGCGGCGAACTGCTCGGCGTAGAGGCCCGGGCCGCAGGCGATATCGAGAAGGCGCGGTCGTGTGGCATCCCGGCCCGCGAGCTCGTCCGTGCGTCCGTAGTGCCGGAGGATCATGTCCACCGTTGCGCTGATATGCCTCGGCCGTCGGGAGGCATCGTCGGTATGAGGGTCGAGATGGGCCTCGAGCACGTGATCCGAGACGTAGGAGTCGGTCCAGAAGCTCCGGTCGCTGCCGGAGTACAGTGGCGGCCGCCGGGAGAGCTTCCTCAGAAGATCGAGACGCAGCCGCTCACCAGCAATCAGATTTCCATCCGGCCTGTCCGTAGTACCCATAGCCGTTGCAGTATAGTACCTTTCGTCGGAACCATGAAGGCAATGGCTTCGGCAGAGCAGATCCAGACGGCGGCTCAGGCGATCCGCGACGGCCGTCTCGTCGTCTTCCCCACGGAGACGGTCTACGGCCTGGGTGCCGACGCGGGAAACGAGGAGGCGGTCGCGCGAATCTTCGCCGCAAAGGGACGACCCGCGGACAACCCGCTGATCGTCCACCTCGAGTCGATAGCGTGGGCGGAGGCTGTCGTGGATCGACTCCCGCCCGTCGCGGGCGTACTCTTCGAGCGTTTCTCACCTGGCCCGCTCACGCTCGTCCTCCCCGCTCACCCGTCGCTGCCCGGGATAGTGACGGCCGGGCTCGACACCGTCGCGGTCCGGATCCCGAGCCATCCTGTCGCACGGGCCCTGCTCGCCTCGTGCGGCCGGCCTGTTGCGGCGCCAAGCGCGAACCGTTCGGGGGAACCGAGCCCGACCACCGTTGGCATGGCGCGGGCAAGCCTCGAGCGCGGGTTGGTGTCATCTGTCGGCGGGGAGAGCGGCGGTATAACGTATATCGATGGAGGACCGTGCGAGGTCGGGCTCGAATCGACAGTGGCGGCTGTGAGCGGAAGACGTGTTGTCATTCTCCGTCCGGGTTCGATCGGTGCCGATGATCTGCAACGGGCGGTTCCGGACGCACAGATCGCCGATGCTCCTTCGGTGGACCGCATCGATCGGCCCGTCTCTCCGGGGCTCAAGCACGGACACTACCGGCCGGGCGCGACCGTCATCGCCCACGATCCGCAGGACGAGTCTCCGGACCGGCTGCGGTCACGCATCCTGCGAACGGTTCCGGAGGGAAGGGCGACCGTGGGTGTGATCGGCATCGCACCGACCGCCGTGAGGATCGCGGCGGAGATCGGGCGGGCGGCAGGACGTCCGGGTAACCGTCGACCGGCTGAGACGAATCAAGGGCTCGTCCGCGAGGCGGCCGATGCCCGCGAGTATGCGCACAATCTCTACCGCTGGTTCGTCGAGCTCGACGGGCAGGGGTGCGAGGCCATCGTCGCGATCCTCCCCCCGGACCAGGGTGTCGGACGCGCGCTTCGGGATCGGATCACCCGTGCGGCCGGCGGCTGAATCAACGAAACGACAGCCCGCGTTCATGTTCGGTTCACACGACCGCTGTAGTTTTCCATCGAAACGTACAGGAGGACTCATGAAACGACGTATGGTTCTGGCAGCGGCCCTCATGGCTGTCGTTGTCCTGGCTTCGAGCGCACAGATGCGGGAGCGGGGAGGCGCAGCGATCGACGCTCCGGGCCTGACTGAAGCCCAGGAGGTAGAGCTGACCGGTCGGCTCAGGCTCGAGCGTGACCAGCTGCCCGTGCTCGTCGCGGCCGACCGGGAGTACACTCTGCGGATCGCCCCGGCTCTTGGCGCGGAACTCGATGTGGCGACCGGGCAGGAGGTGACGGTAGCAGGCTATCTGATGGAGCGTGCGTCACGCGATCTGCTCGGGACGACGGCCTTTGTGATGGTGCGCGCGATCGAGGTGAACGGCACTCGCTACGTGATGCCGGTCATCGGACACATGCGCGGCGACGTGCCCCGGACTTCGGGCCCTGCGCCGCGAGGGCGCACACACCGGCGTCCCTGAGAAGCGCCGGAAGGCGGGAGGCGAGGCGTCCCGATAGACGAGACGTCCCGTTCTCCCGGATACTGGAGCCTATGGCCGAACGCGTACTCATCGTCGAGGACGAGGCAGACCTCAACACGATGATCTCCGACTTTCTCGTTTCGCGCGGATTCGAGACAGCATCCGTCTACGACGGCCCGGCGGCCGTCCGCGCGGTATTCGAGGACCCGCCGGACATCGTCGTCCTGGATCTCAACCTCCCCGGCCTCGCCGGACTCGATGTCGCGCGCACCATCGTGTCGCAGACCTCGATCCCGATCGTCGTCACGACCGCTCGCGGCGAAGAAGAGGACCGGCTCGCCGGGTTTCTTTCCGGGGCCGACGACTACCTGGTCAAGCCGTTCAGTCTGCCCGAGCTCGCGCTCCGGATTCAGGCGGTTCTGCGTCGAACCGCAGGCACGATTCGGAACGAGGGGCAGGCGTCGCCCGGGCGGGTGCTGCGAATCGGCGGCCTGCGAGTGGACCCTGACCGTCGCGAGGTCTACGTGGACGACCGACGGGTCAGTCTCACGGCGCTGCAGTTCGACCTGCTCTACCTGCTGTCCTCAGCTCCCGGTCGGGTCTTCAGCCGAGCCCGCATTCTCGAAGCGGTGCAGGGGAGCAGGTTCGAAGGGTACGAGCGGACCATAGACGTGCATGTGAAGAACATCCGAAAACGGATCGAAGAGGACCCGGCGCGCCCGCGCAGGCTCGTTACGGTTCGCGGGGTCGGCTACCGCCTGGAGGACCGGTGAGATCGGGAATCGCGCCGCGACTCGTCGTGAGTCACCTGCTGACCGCCGCGCTCGGGCTCGGCGTCTTCGTCGCGGTTCTCCTCAGCGTGACCGAGGCTCAAGCCACCGCGGCCGGACAGCGCGCCGATCAGGCGACTGCGGTGCAGCTCGCCCCGTGGATCGCGCGGTATTACCGTGAGCGTGGGTCGTGGGACGGGCTCCCTGCAATGCTCAACAACGCACGCGAGCCTCCTCACATGCCGATGATGAGAGGGGCCATGGCTCGACGGGGTCCCTCTACCGACCCGGAGCTCCGCGCGCTGCTCGACCAGCCAATCCTGATCCTGTCACGAGAGGGGGAGGTGCTTGCCGCTCGCAGCGTGGAAGCGAGGACCGCGGTTCTACGCAGGGACGATCTCGATCATGCGGTTCCCGTGGGAGACGCCGAGCGACCGCTGGGATACCTCTTCGTAGGGTCGATGGTCCACCCTGACGCCAACCCGTTGCGAGTACTCTTCGTCCGCACGACTCGCACGGCCGCCGGCGTCACGGCGGTGGTGATACTCATCGCGACCGCCGTTTCGTCGCTGTTGTGGACGAGGTGGCTTTCGCGACCGCTTCGCGCCGTATCGGACGCGGCAAGCGCGATGGCGCGGGGCGAGTACCGTGCAAGGGTGCGGGTTCCAGCGCGCAGGGATGAACTGTCGGATCTCGCTCAGACGTTCAACACCATGGCGGCAGAGATCGAGGCCCAGGAAGAGT
This sequence comes from Spirochaetales bacterium, assembly GCA_007127335.1. Lineage (GTDB taxonomy): Bacteria > Spirochaetota > Spirochaetia > DSM-27196 > SLST01 > SLST01. Next base: position 14,548 of record SKZO01000167.1, read on the forward strand.
CCCGGCGTCGATTCGTTGCGGACGCGGCGCATGAGCTGCGCACGCCGCTGTCGCTCCTGTCTGCCCGCGTGGAAATGCTCGCAGGCGGCATCTACGCAGCCGACGAGGCGCAATGGGACGCACTGCGCGCGGGTATGGACCGCATGCGCGGGCTGATCGACGATCTGCAGACGCTCTCGCGACTCGAGTCGGGTCGCACCGCCGTCGATCCCGCGGCGGTCGACACGGGAGAGCTCTTCAGTCGTGTGCGGGCCGCCTTCGAGCCGGCTGCAGCCGCCCGCGGAGTTCGGATCAGCATCGATGGCGAGGTTCACCGTGCGTGGGTCGATCCGGCTCGGATGGAACAGGTCCTCGCCAATCTCCTTGGCAACGCCATCCGGTTCTCGCCTGAGGGAGGGAGTGTCACGCTCGGCGCGGAATCGAAGGGCGACGGATGGATTGCCGTCTGCGTGGAGGATGAGGGGCCCGGTATACCCGAAGCGGATCGACGCCGAGTCTTCGACCGATTCGTCCGTCTCGACGACGCTCGTGACCGATCCGCCGGAGGCAGCGGCCTGGGGCTTGCAATCGCGGCCGAGCTCGTCCGGTTGCAGGGTGGGCGGATCGCCGTTGAGGAGGCGCGGCGCGGCTCGGGTGCCCGTTTCGTCGTGGAGGTACCGGCCGAAGACCGGCCGGGCCGCAGCCGGTCAGAGTGAGCCGTTCACTCCGCCGATCGAGAGATGCTTCGTGTCGAGAAAGGCGTCCATCCCTTCAGCGCCGAGCTCACGGCCCAGACCGCTCTCCTTGATGCCGCCGAAAGGGCAGTTGCTCGTCGAAGGGATCGTATCGTTCAGGCCGATCGTGCCTGCCTCGAGAGACTCCCCGAGTCGCCACGCGCGGTTGAGATCGTTCGTGTACGCGTACGCGGCAAGGCCGTAGCGCGTGTCGTTGGCGCGTCGGATCGCCTCGTTCTCGCTGTCGAAGGGAACCACGGGAGCAATCGGGGCGAAGGTCTCCTCGCGCATGCACAGCGCGCCTTCGGGCACGTCGGCGATGACGGTCGGCTCGAGGTAAAAGCCCTCGACTCCGTCTATCGGGCGCCCGCCGCAGAGGATGCGAGCCCCGGCTGACCGCGCGTCGTCGACGTGCGCGACCGCGTTCCTGAGCGCCGCCTCGTTGACCACGGGTCCCACGTCGGTGCTCTCGTCGAGCCCGTAGCCGACCTTGAGCGCGGCGGTGCGCTCGACGAAGGCCTCGAGGAACGGCTCGTAGACCGATCGCTCGACGTAGACGCGGTTCGACGCAATGCACGACTGCCCGGTGTTGCGGAACTTCGTTACGAGTGCGCCCTCTACGGCGAGGTCGAGGTCGGCATCCGCGAACACCAGCAGCGGCGCATGACCGCCGAGCTCGAGCGAGAGATTCGTGACCGTCCCGGCGGACTTGCCGATCAGACGTTTCCCAACCTCCGTGGAGCCGGTGAAGCTGACCTTGCGCACCGTGGGATTCTCCATGAACTCGTCGACAATCGGTTCGGAGGGTCCGGTGATGACCTGGAAGACCCCCGGCGGGAGGCCGGCCTGCTCACAGCACTCGGCGAGCGTGAGCGCGCACAGGGGCGTCTGCCGCGCGGGTTTGAGGATCGCCGTACACCCGGCGGCGAGTGCGGGGGCGGCCTTTCGGACGGAGAGCACGAGCGGGAAGTTCCAGGGCGCAATCAGCGCCGCCACGCCCATTGGCTGTCTGAGGATGAGGTGCCGCTTCCCGTCCGCCTGGTGCGGTACGATACGCCCGTAGGCTCGACGGGCCTCCTCCGCGAACCATCGGAGGTGGTCGATCGCGACGGCCACTTCGCCCCGACTCTCCCGCAGCGGCTTGCCGTTCTCGCGGGTGATCGTACGCGCCAGATCGTCTCCACGCGCGCGCAGCCCGTCGGCAACGGCGAGCAGGAAATCCCCGCGGGCGATCCCGGTGAGCCCTCGCCAGCCCGGCAGGCTCTCTGCGGCTGCCCGGATCGCTCGCTGCGTGAGGGCACGTCCGGCCGAGGCTACCGTGGCGATCGGCCTGCCGGTGCCCGGGTCGGTCACCTCAAACGAGTCGTCGGTCTCGACCCATCGACCTTCCACGTACAGTTTCCGTGCCGTCATCGAGGCACCCGCTCCCAGTCCCTGAGGAACTGCTCGATGACCGCCTCGGTCAACGGGTGCTCGTAGAGTCCGAGCATGACGTCGTAGGCCATCGTGCAGACGTCGGCTCCCAGGAGCGCGGCATCGAGCACGTGCATGGGATGGCGAACCGCTGCAACGAGCAGTTTCGTCTGAAAGCCATAGTTGTCGTAGATCTGCCGAATCTGGCGCGCGACTTCCATGCCGTCGTGTGAGACCGAGTCGAGCCTGCCCACGAAAGGGCTTATGTAGGTTGCCCCCACCTTCGCGGCAAGGAGGGCCTGCGAGGCGGAGAAGGTGGTGGTGACATTCGTACTGATGCCTTCAGCGGCAAGGCGCTTCACTGCGATCAGGCCTTCCTTCGTGACTGGCACCTTGACGACGACGTTGTCGGCGATCGATGCGAGCTCGCGCCCCTCCTCGACGATCGCGTCGGCTTCGAGTCCTACAGCCTCGAGGCTGACCGGGCCGTCCACGATGCGGCAGATCTCCGGGTAGAGCTCCCGCGGGTTTGCGCCGGTCTGCGCAACGTGACTCGGATTCGTCGTAACTCCGTCGAGCAGGCCGAGTCGCTTGACCTCCTCGATCCGGGCAAGGTCTGCGGTGTCGAGAAAAAATGTCATGCGCACATCCTGCCACGTCCGACGGCGCCGGTCAAACAGGCGCTACCGGCGCGATCGCAGGAGCGAGCGCGCGAGGGCGATCTCCGCGTCCCGCGCAGCGTATCCCCGCGAGTCCGGCCTTTGCTCGAGAGAGAGTAGCCATGCGACCGTCTCGCGGATCCGTTGCTGCACCGGGGCGGGGCGCCAGCCGAGGTCGCGTCGTGCCGCGGCGATGTCCGGGATCGAGTCGAATCCGAAGTACCCCGGGGTGAATGCCTCGAGCCCGGGGGTACGCCGGGCCTCCGCGACCGGGCATGCAACGATCGGCGCGCTGCTGCCGGCTGCACTCCTCACCATGTCCGCGTAGTCGAAGAGCGTGAAGACCTCCTCCCCGCCAAGGTTGTAGGCCCGATTGTACGCCGTCTCGTTGCCGAGCGCTGCGATGAAGGCGTCCGCGACGTCTTCTGCGAAGACAATGCGCAACAGGATGTCAGGGACCTCGCGCGGAAGCAGCACCGGCTCCCCGTCGAGGAATCGCTGCACGTAGTACCACGCATGCATTGCCGGGTCGCGCGGGCCCTCAACGACGGTCGGGCGGAAGACGGTGATGGGCAGGTCGTCGGCCATGCTGCCCCAAAGGGCTTCCTCGAGCGCGCGCTTGCCGTCACCGTACGCCTCGCCGACCCGCTTGGTCAGGTCAACCTCCTGTTCGTAGAGCATGCGATAGCGGGGCACGTCCTTGTAGACGGAGACGCTCGAGCAGACGATGTACTGCGCGCACCGTCCGCGAAGCGTGTCGTATGCGATTCGCCCGTGGTCTGCCGTGTACGCGATGTTGTCGATCACTGCGTCGAACTCGCGGGTTTCGAGCAACCGGCGAAACCCCTCTTCATCGGTACGGTCGCCACGGACGTGAGTCACCTCGTCCAGGATCGCCGGTCGCGACTGGCCGCGCGACAGGATGCTGACCTCGTCTCCGCGTTCGACAAGCTTCTCCGCGATGCGCAGCCCGAAGAAACTCGTGCCGCCGATTACCAGAACCTTCATCACGTCCCTCCCGTCCGTGTACCCGAATCGACAAATAGACTTCCAGTGTCGCCGACGGTACTAGAAGAATAGGCATTCGTGCGCCGGGGGCGCAAGGCCCTGATGCCTCCTTCTCAGAGTTCCCTGGAACGGGTATCGTGCCCATGCGGCGATCGAACGACGAGCATCTCCTGTGGCGGGAGATCGAGACCCGCGCGGTCTACGATGCGAGGATCTTCACCGTGCGCGCGTCACGGCACCGCGCGCCGGATGGCCGGGAGGCTCGACGAAAACGAGCTCCGGGATGTGGTGCTCGTTCCCGCTCGCGAGCTGCTGCGGTTCGTGCCGCCCGCGTACGACGAACGAGTCGATCAGTGGGAGCGTTTCCGCCGAGCGGCACTACCCGGTTCGAGCGATGGTGACTGAACCGGTTCGATTCGGTACAATCGCCCCTTCAGGAGGTACGCGTCTGAACGCTATCGTGACCGTCGTGGGCAACGACAAAGTGGGCATCATCGCCAACGTGAGCGCCTTTCTCGCCGAACGATCCATCAACATCGAGGACATCAGCCAGACCGTTCTTTCGGGCAATTTCGTCATGATGATGATGGTCGACCTCTCCGGGTCGTCCAGACCGCTCGCCGCCGTCAAGGATGAGCTCAACGAGCTTGGCAACACCCTGGATGTCTCCATCAGCGTCATGCACGAGCGGGTCTTCTCCGCGATGCACCGGATCTAGGACAGGCCAATGCTCTTCAGCGCGCACGAGATAAAGGAGACGGTGGACATGTTCCTCCGTCACCGGCTCGATATCAGGGCGATCACTCTTGGCGTGTCACTGCTCGATTGCGCGGCCGCGACCGGTCCCGCGACGCGAGAGCGGATTCGTGAGAAGCTCCTGCGGGTCGCCGGCCCGCTTGTGTCCGTTGGTGAGGCGATCGAGACCGAGTACGGTGTGCCGATCATCAACAAGAGAGTTTCGGTGACGCCGATCGCACTGGTCGCGGCATCGGCTCGCGAGAACGATCTGAGTCCCTACGCGACGCTGCTCGATGATATCGCGACGGAGCTCGGCGTCGACTTCGTTGGCGGTTTCTCCGCGCTCGTGGAGAAGGGATACGCCGAGGCGGATCGGCGGCTGATCGAGTCGATACCCGAGGCGCTTTCCACGACTGAACGCGTCTGCGCGTCGATCAACCTCGCGAGCACGAAATGCGGGATCAATATGGATGCGGTGCGGCAGATGGGAGCGGTCATCAAGGACTCGGCTCAGCGCACCGCTTCCCGCGACGGGATTGCCTGCGCGAAGCTCGTCGTCTTCTGCAACGCCCCGCAGGACAACCCCTTCATGGCCGGTGCCTTCCACGGGCCCGGTGAGGCCGAGTCGGCGCTCAACGTGGGCGTCTCCGGTCCGGGAGTCGTGAAGGCTGCGCTCGAATCGTACCGTGGTGCAGGCTTTGATGAGGTGGCCGAGGCGATCAAGAAGACGGCATTCAAGATCACCCGCATGGGGCAGCTCGTCGGCTCGGAGGCGGCGAGACGGTTAGGGGTGCCGTTCGGGATCCTCGACCTGTCGCTCGCGCCGACGCCCGAGGTGGGAGATTCGGTCGCCCGGATACTCGAGGAGCTCGGGCTCGAGGCTGCCGGCACCCACGGGTCGACCGCGGCGCTCGCGTTGCTTACCGACATGGTGAAGAAGGGTGGGGTCATGGCCTCAACCCACGTTGGAGGGCTCTCCGGCGCTTTCATCCCCGTGTCCGAGGACGAAGGGATGGTCGCGGCGGTCCGCAGCGGCGCGCTCAGTCTTGACAAGCTCGAGGCGATGACCTGCGTCTGTTCGGTCGGGCTCGACATGGTCGCGATTCCCGGGGACGCGAGCGAGTCGACGATTTCCGCGATCATCGCGGATGAGATGGCGATCGGCATGGTGAACAACAAAACTACGGCCGTTCGGATCATCCCGGTTCCGGGAAAGGCGGCCGGCGAGTGGGCCGAGTTCGGTGGGCTGCTCGGCGGCGCTCCGGTGCTGCCGATTCACCCGTTCTCGAGCGACTCTTTCGTTGCGCGCGGCGGGAGGATTCCCGCGCCGATCCACAGCTTCCGCAACTGAGACAGGTGCCGTGGCGACCGCAGATCGCGGCGACCACCCGGTGCCTCGCCGTCCGCAGGGCTATACCCGGTGGTAGATGACCTGCTCGAGCGCACGCAGGTAGGCGAGCCCGTCGGCGAGGAGCCGATCGCTCGATTCGGCAAGCGGCCTCCAGATACAGGTTGCTGCCTGCATCGCCGGGGCTACCTCCACGAACGATTCGAGTCCCACGAGCCCGGCGTACCCGCCGTCGGCGAGTCCGCGGTAGATCGCCGTCCAGTCGACCGTACCCGCCCCTGGCGTGCCGCGGTGGCTCTCGCTCATATGGAAGTGGCAGAGGCGCGGCGCGGCCGCAAGCGTCGGGGAGTAGAAGTCGGTCTCCTCTATGTTCATATGGTATGCGTCGAGGTGGACGGCGACGTTCGGCTCGCCGATCATCTCTGCGAGTCGCAGCGCCTGGGCGCCCGTGTTCACGAGAAAGGTCTCGTACCGGTTCACCGGTTCGATTCCGATCGTGACGCCACGGCCGGCCGCGTGCAGCGCCACCTTGCGCAGGGCGTCGGCCGAACGTTGCCAGTGCTCGTCTCGGGGCAGCCCGTCGATCCGCCCTCCGATTGCCGAGTAGATGACCCCGGAGAAGACCGACGCACCCATGTCCGCGGTGAGGTCGACGCATCGTCTGAGGTACGACACGCCGTCCTCTCGTACCGACGCATCGTCGTGGCTGATGTCCGTCCCGGGTCCGCACGCGGTTGAACAGCA
>SKZO01000016.1 GCA_007127335.1 Spirochaetales bacterium
CGCATTCCCAATCTCCATACCGACTCCCTGTGCGTCTACACCAACCATCCCTTCGCGACCGCCTACCGCGGCTTCGGCCACATTGAGATGAGCTTTGCGATCGAGCGTACCGTCGAGATCCTTGCCGGGCGGCTCGGAATCGACCCGCTCGAGCTCCGGCGCGTGAACGCCGTGCGCGCCGGTGATACGACGCCGTCGCAGGATCGCCTTGATGCGAATACCGGCGATCTTCGCGCCTGCATCGAACGCGTGGAACATGCCCTCGACTGGCAGGAAGGGCTGCGCAGTGAGCCTGCTCCTCACATCGTGCGCGCGAAGGGGGCAAGCTGCTACTGGAAGGCGCCGGCGATCCCCACCTTTACCGACGCGTCGGCGCTCATCAGCTTCAACGAGGACGGAAGTGTGAACCTCGTCACGGGTGCCGTGGAGATGGGGCAGGGAATCTATACGGGACTCGCTCAGATCGTCGCGGAGAAGTTGCGCACGGATCCCGATCGTGTGCACGTCGTCCAGGAGGTCACGACCGATCGCTCGCCGCACGACTGGACGAGCGCGGCGAGTCGCACCCTCTTCATGGTCGGCCGCGCGGCGCTGCAGGCGTGCGACGACGCGATCCGGCAGATCAGGGCGGTGGCGAGCGCGCCGCTTCGCTGCCCGGTGGAGGACCTGGAGGTGGGAGCGGAGCGCGTCTTCCTTCGGGACAACCCTGACGAGGGCCTGCCGCTTTCCGATGTCGTGCTCGGCTACGTCTACGAGAACGGCAACGCGATCGGCGGGCCCGTCATCGGTCACGGCGCCTACATCGCGCGGCACCTCTCTCACCTCGATCCGGAGACCGGGGCCGGACGGCCGGGTCTCGAATGGACGCTCGGCGCACAGGGAGTGGAGGTCGAGGTCGACCTCCGGGACGGGAGCTTCCGCGTGTTGCGGGCCGTCTGCGCGATGGACGTGGGCCGGGTGATCAACCCGGCGCTCGCGCGCGGACAGGTCGTTGGTGCCATGGCGATGGGGATCGGGTACACCACGAGGGAGGCCTTTCTGTTCGACGGGCGCGAGCACGTGGTGAACGGTTCGCTGCGCGACTACAAGCTGCTGCGCTACGGCGAGCACCCGGCATACGTCGTGGAGTTTGTCGAGACTCCGCAGGGCGACGGGCCGTTCGGCGCGCGCGGGCTTGGCGAACAGGGGATCATCGGGATGCCCGGTGCGCTCTGCGCGGCATTCTCCCGCGCGGTCGAAGCCGAGGTCACCGAGCTTCCGGTCACTCCGGAGCTCCTGTGGCGGCTTCGGCAGGAGGCCGGCGCGACGGCCGGGGAGCATCACCGGTGATCGCCTCGGATGTTGTCTACCTGCAGGCGGAGTCGGTTGACGAGGCGGTCACCGCCTGGCACGAGTATGCCGAATCGGGCAGGGCGGTCCGCTACTTCTCCGGGGGAACCGAAATCGTGACCGGCGCACGCCATCGCGACGACGTGGACGTGCTCATCGACGTGAAGCGCATCCCCGAGCTCACACGAGTTCCCGGCGGCGGCGCGCGGCCCCTCACCGACACACTCTTCGTCGGTGCCGCTGCGCGCCTCTCCGACCTCGCCGACCAAGAGGCCGTACCGCTGCTCGCCGCCGCCGCGCGAGGCGTCGCGGACCGAACCGCGCGCAACTCGATCACGTTCGGCGGCAACCTGTGCAGCGTGCTCCCGTATCGCGAGACCGCTCTTCCGCTGCTGCTCTTTGATGCGACGCTCGTGCTTGCGAGTCTCGACGGGCTGCGTGGCGTACCGGCGCGGGAATGCTTCAGGAGGCGATTGCAGCTGCGTCCCGGAGAGCTCGTCGTGGGGGCCGATCTGCCGGCGGTCGCGCGCGAGACCGGGTACTCGGCGCGGCGCACCCGCGACCCTCGCGTCGACTATCCGCTCGTGACGCTCTGCATGGCGTGCTTGGGCGGCTCCGTGAGATTCGCCGTCGCAGGTGCGTACGGCTACCCGGTGAGATCGCTCGAGGCGGAACAGGTCCTCGCCGCGGCCGCGCGCGAGGAACCCCGCGCTCGGGCTGAGCGCGCAGTTGCCGCCATCGAGGATCGGCTCTGGGACGACTTCCGGGGCTCAGCGGCGTACCGGCGCGAGCTTCTGTTGCTCGTGCTTGCCGAAGGGCTTTCCCGGCTGGAGGACGCATGAAGCGTTATCTGCGTGAGGAACGGGTTGAGATGCGCGTAAACGGTGAGACGCGGAGCGCGGTCGTCGCGCCCGGGGAAACGCTGCTGCACGTGCTGCGCCGACGGTTGGGGCTGACCGGGACGAAGCTCGGGTGCGAGAATGGCGACTGCGGCGCCTGCACCGTCTGGCGCGACGGCGTTCCGGTGAAATCGTGCTGTACGCTTGCCGTGGACGTGCTGGACGCCGCGATCACGACCATTGAAGGTCTCTGCGACACGCCGACCCAGCGCGCCTTCATCGCGGAGAACGGGTTTCAGTGCGGCTTCTGCACGCCCGGATTCATCCTCAACGCGGAGGCGCTCGCGAGGGCGCACCCTGACGCGGACGAGGACACCGTTCGCGAGTGGCTGGAGAGCAACATCTGTCGTTGCACGGGCTACGAGGGGATCGAGCGCGCGGTACGGCGTCGGCTGAAGAACCCTGAATAGCCTCAGTACGCCACGATCTGCGTGCCCGCCCGGCCCTCCACCGCCTCCACGAGATTGGCCACATCAGTGATGATGACCCGGTTCTGCGGGTGCGCCTGGATGAACTCGATTGCCGCCATCATCTTGGGCCCCATTGAGCCCGGGGGAAACTCGCCCTGCTGGTAGTAGTGACGCGCCTGGGCCAGAGTCAGACGAGCGAGCGGCTTCTCCTGCGGTGTGCCGAAGTGAACCGTCACCTGCGGAACGCCGGTTATGATAACGAGCATGCGAGCCCCCACAGCGATCGCGAGCTTCATGCTCGCGAGGTCCTTGTCGATCACGCAGTCGACCCCTTCTATCGTCCCGTCTTCCTCGTAGTAGACCGGGATTCCGCCGCCGCCTCCGGTGATGAGCAGGTACCCGTCATCGAGCAGATGGTTGATCGCGTCCTTCTCAACGATATCGATGGGGTAGGGCGAGGCGACGTAGCGCCGGTACCCGCGGTTCGCGTCTTCCTTCACGACCCAGCCCTTCTCGCGGACGAGCTGCTCGGCCTGCTCCTGAGTGTAGAAGGGGCCTATCGGTTTGGACGGGTTCTCCATGGACGGGTCGTAGCGGTCCACGATGATCTGCGCCGGGAGCGTGACAATGTGGCGCCAGATGCCGTGACGGATCATAACGTTCTGGAGACTCTGCTCGATCATGTACCCCATGGAGCCGCAGGTCATGGCGTCCGCGATACCAAGCGGGATCTCCGGGACCTCGCTCCTGGCGAGCTCGCTCTGGAGCATGAGGTCTCCCACCTGCGGACCGTTGCCGTGGGTAAGGATGAAGTTATACTCACGCTCGAGCAGCTCCACCACCGGTTCCATGGATCGGCGCGTACTCGCAAACTGTTCGGCGATCGTTCCCCTCTGGCCCTTGTCGCGAATGGAGTTTCCTCCGAGCGCGATAACGGCAAGCCGTTCCTTTCCGTTGTCAGCCGGCATTCACCACCTCCCCGTCACGATGAGCGGGAGTGTAGCACCGGATGACCGGATGCGACTACCACGCGAACAGCGCCCGATCTCCGCTGCGATGGACGGAGACGGGGATGCCGTAGAGCCGGCTCAGGAGCGCTTCCGTGAGCACGTGCTGCGGGGGGCCCGAGGCGAGGACGGTTCCCTCGCTGAGGAGGACCACCGTGGTCGCAAGCGCGGCGGCGAACTCGGGCTCGTGGGCCGTCAGGACGATCGCGCGTCCGAGCTCCTTTTGGGCCTGCAGCAGGCCGACGAGCCTTCGCTTGTTCGCGAGGTCGAGATGGGCCGAAGGCTCGTCGAGCAGGAGTGTTCGAGGCTCCTGTGCGAGAGCGCGGGCGAGCAGGACCAGCTGCCGTTCTCCGGCGCTCGTCTCGAGCACGCCGCGACAGGCCATCCCGGCGATGCCGGCCTGCTCCAGGGCCCCGCGTGCGATCTCTCTGTCCTTCGCGGTCGGCGACTGGAGAGGGCCCAGGTACGGCGCCCGGCCGAGCAGCACGTATTCGAGGATCGAGTACTCGAAGGCGACATGGTCGGTCTGCGGGACGAGCGAGAGCAGCTGTCCGCGCTCGACCCCGGAGAGTGTCCGAAGGTCACGGCCGTCCACGCTCACCGTTCCCGACCAGGGCGTGATCCAGCCGAGTGCGACATTCAGGAGTGTCGTCTTCCCCACTCCGTTCGGACCAAGGATGGCCGTTACCGTCCCGGGGCGGGCATGGAAATCGACCCCGTGCAGTACCTCGTGCCGTCCCTCGCTGTCCCGCGACGCGGCGTACCCGGCAACGACACCGCGGAGCTCGAGACTCATCGGACAACCCTTACCTGGTTGCGCAGGAGCAGGACGATGAAGCCTCCCGCCCCCAGCAGCGATGTGACGATGCCGAGCGGGATCTCCCCCACGACGATCGTCCGTGAGACCGTGTCGCTTGCCAGCACGAATATCGCGCCGAGCAGCGCGGACACCGGAAGCGCATGCGCGGTGTTTGCCCCCACGAGTCGCCGCGCCGCGTGCGGCACGAGGAGTCCTACCCAGCCGACGATCCCGGATATGGACACGAGCGAGGCGGTTGCCGCGGTCGCGGCGACCAGGAGCGCGAGCCGTTCACGCCCGGGTGTCGCTCCGAGGGAGAACGACACCCGGTCCTCGAGCGCGAGCAGATTGAGCCGCCATCGTCGTGACCATGCGTAGGCGAGAGCCAGGAGGACCACCGGCGCCACCTGGGCGAGTCTCGTCCAGCTCGTGGCGGCAAGGCTCCCGAGCAGCCAGAAGGTGATCGTCGGGAGCTGGCTCAGCGGGTCGGCAACGAACTTGACGATACCAACCCCGGCGGAGAAGAGTGCGGAGACGGCGATACCGGCGAGGACCAGCCTGAGGATCCAGCCGCCGAATCGGAACCGTCGAGCGATGCGGTAGCTCACCAGAAGGCCAATCCCTCCGGCCAGCGCAGATACCCACTGTACCACCCAGAGCGGCGGGGCGAAGACGACGAGCGCGATAGCCGCCCCGAAGGCGCTTCCCTGCGAGACGCCGATGAGACCCGGTTCGACGAGCGGGTTCCCGAACAGCATCTGCAGGACGATGCCGGCCACGCCGAGTCCTGCTCCCAGCAGCACGGCTGCGAGTATACGCGGGAGTCTCAGATCGACCACGAGCCGAAGCGCCAGGGCATCCCGGAACACCAGAGTCGGATTCATGACGCCGGGATGCGGGTAGCGGCCGACGAGCGTGGCCGCCACGATGAGCCCCCCCAGCGCTACGGCAAGAATGAGCTGAAGACGCAGTCCCGGGATTTCCCTCAGGGGGCCACTCCCCGGAGGTTCGCGAAGACAACCGCGTCGATCTCCTGCCGGCTCATGTCGTAGGCGAATATGAAGAACTCGTAGATTGCCGACCGGATGTCATTGTCGGACACGAGCCGCGGGTGCAGGGTCGACGCGAGCCACTTCAGTCCGAGGATCCAACGGACGTCCGGTTGATCCCAGCTGTAGTAGTCGAGCGGGAACGCGTGCAGCTCGCCGTTGCGCACTGCCGTGAGCGAGGCCCACGTGGGGTTCACGGCCAGCGAGTCGCGGATCGCCTCCACGTCCTGTCGGTAGGCGACGAGCACGATGACGTCCGGATCCCAGGAGGCTATCTGCTCCAGACCGACGCGTGACCAGCCGCCGCCCGGGGCGGCATCCGCCCAGACCGGATCGCCGCCGGCGAGCTCCACCATCGTGGTCTGGATCCAGCCCGTGGGAGGGACATTGAACACCCGCTCGGCCCCGGCGAGGTCTGCGTAGAGGAAGAGCGTACGCGGTCGCTCGTCGGCGCGCGAAACGGCCTCGACGATCCGCTCGGTCTCGCGCTCGTAGTACCGTGCAAGCGACTCACCTCGTTCGGGTTGTCCCAGAACGGCGCCGAGCAGTCGCAGATCACGCTGGTACTGTTCCGGCGTCTCGAGGTCGACGTAGACAACCGGTATGCCCAGGCGTTCGAGATCGCTGCCGACTCCTCTTCGCAGCTCCGACTTCAGCATGACTAGGTCAGGGTTCACGCCGACGATCTGCTCGGCGCCGACGTTGCGCTCGAAGCTTGCCTTGCGGCCGTACTCCGGGTCGATCGCGGCGAGGAAGTTCCCCTGTCCCTGGTCAATCCGTCCGATCCCGACGATTCGCTCGGCCGCGCCCGGGAAGAGGTACAGCGCGTTCGCAATCATCAGGACCGCGCGCCCGGCCGTAACGATCCGCTGCGGGTGCTCGGGAATCTCGACCTCACGGCCGAGTGCGTCCGTGACGGTTCGGGTTGCCCCGATCTCGATCGCTCCCGTTGCGCCGCAGATAACCGGACCGAGCAGCAACAGGCCGCCCGACAGGACAACAACTCGTCGCAGCGATACCGGGCGCTGCGCGGATGGCGTGTATACGACGTTCATGCCGTATTGTCCGGCTCGATCACCGGCGCGTCAAGAATCCCCGCGAGTCCGGCCGGGCGCTTCCGGCTACTCGTCCTCCAGCTCCGTGTTCCAGTAGAGGTCGCTCACGAAATGGTCCCAGCTGCGATACCGTTTCGC
>SKZO01000002.1 GCA_007127335.1 Spirochaetales bacterium
AGGCGATTCGGGCGGTTGAAACAAGGGGCGGTCGCGGGTAGAATCGCCGGTACACTGAGATGAGCGAGGACCACGATGAAAAAGTATGTTTGCGATGTGTGCGGCTACATCTATGACCCGGACGAAGGTGACCCGGACGCCGACATTCCCGCGGGAACGCCCTTCGAGAACCTGCCCGAAGACTGGGTGTGTCCGGTGTGCGGCGCTCCAAAGGAAGACTTCTCGCTCGAGGAGTAGCTTCGCGCAGCAGTCGCCGCCTGCACCACCGGATTGACGCGGACTGACGCGCGCACGTACAGTAGGTCCGTGCTTGATCGCCTCCTGCGGCCACTCAAGGATCGGCTCATCGCACCGGTCGCCCGATCGCTCGGCTTCCGGTTCCACCCGACGACGATCACGCTCATCGCGGCCGCCGTCGGAATCGCGGCCGCCGTCCTGGCATGGTCCGGGCTGTACCCGTGGGCGTGCGCGCTCTGGATCGCGAACCGGGTCGTTGACGGACTCGATGGGGCCGTCGCCCGGGAGACCGGCCGGCAGAGCGACTACGGCGGGTACCTGGACATGTTGCTCGACGTGCTCGTTTACAGCGCCGTCCCCGTCGGTTTCGCGCTGGGACGTGCGACCACGCCGCTGTTCATCGCGGTCATGGTCCTTCTGGCCGTCTTCTACCTCAACATCACCTCGTGGCTGTACCTCTCCGCGCTCCTCGAGAAGCGGGCCCAGGGCGCGCCGCCCGCACGCAGGGCGACCTCGATTCGCATGCCGCCGGGCGTGGTCGAGGGGACCGAGACGATCGTCGCGTACGCGATCATGCTCCTCTGGCCGGCGGCGGCGGTCACGATCATCTGGGTGCTCGCAGCGGCCACGTTCTCAGGAGTTCTGCAGCGGGTCGTCTGGGCGCACCGTCACATCAGATAGTTGCATCCTCAAGTGATCGTAGCTACATTCTGGTGGGGGCAGGAGTGGTGCCGAAATTGTTGTTACGATCAAGCCGTTCATCCGCCGGCCGTTCGGTCCCGCTTCTCATCCTCGCGTCCGCACTGGCAGTGCTTGCGTGCTCGGATGACGTGGCGGTGCCCGGCGAGAGTCCCGCGGAGTTCCGCGCCCGGTTTCTCGCCGGTGAGCGCGAATGGTCGGAGGTAACCGACCGCGCACGCGCGGAAGGCGAGGTCGAGTTCTACCACTGGGGGGGCAGTGAGGCACTCAACTCGTGGCTCGAGTTCTCCGCGAGACCGACGATCGAGCAGTACGGCGTCGAGGCGAGGTTCCGGCGCGGCGATACCCGCGACGTGGTGGATCTGATCCTCGCGGAGCTCGCCTCCGGCAAGGGTCCCGGTGAGGGTTCGGTCGACGTCGTCTGGATAAACGGGGAGAACTTCCGCACCCTCCGGGAGGCCGACGCGCTGTTCGGTGCCTTCGCCGACCGGCTCGAGGCATCGCGCTCCTTCGCATTCGACCCGTCGGATCCGGCCTCGAGCGTCAACCTCCACGACTTCGGCACTCCTACCGACCTCATGGAAATGCCCTGGGCCTCCTTCCAGTTCACCGTTCGCGTTGACACGTCACGGGTGGACGCGGCGACGGCACCACGGACCTTCGAACAGCTTGAGTCATGGATCACCGCTCATCCCGGGCGCTTCACCTACGTCGCTCCCCCGCACTACATAGGCTCCACCTTGCTTCACTCGGTACTCTACGAGACGAACCCGGACGGGACCGGGTACGAGCCGTTCCTGCGCGATCGCTCGCAGATCGGTCCGGAGGAGCTCACGCGCCTCATACGCCCCGGGTTCGACTATCTGCGCCGGATTGAGCCGTTCCTCCTTGGCGGCGGCGGCGCCGTGGACGACCGCGGCTCTCCAATCTACCCGGCGACGGCGACGGCACTGCAGGCGCGGTTCGTGGGCGGAGAGGTCGACTTCGACATGGAGTTCGGCGTCTACGACGTCGACCGCGATATTCGCTCCGGCGTCTACCCGGAGACGGTGCGCAACATCATCCTCCCGGAGTTCGGCATGATCAGGGATATGAGCTTTCTCGCGATTCCCGCAAACGCTCCCAACCCCGCGGCAGCGCTCGTCGCGATCAACGCGCTCTCGACACCGGAGAGTCATCTGTCGAAACTCGTGGACATAGGGTTCGCCCCCGCTGTCGACCTTCGAAAGCTCAGCCGGCAACAGCGCGATGAGTTCGACAGCGCGGCACCGGACCTGCGAGGGGTGACGGCCGACGAACTCGCCGAGCACGAGGCGCCGGGCCTCAATGCGGACCTCGTGGACCTGCTGGACCTGGTGTGGATCGAGTATATCGCCGAACGCTCAGAGCGTCCTTTCCACGAGATCGTGACGGACGCCTGGCGGGTGACCGAGCCGTGAAGCCGGCACAGTCATGACGGACAGAGCGCGCAGACGAATCGCGATCTGTGCCGGGCTCGCTCCGGCCGTACTCCTGCTCGCTGCATTGTTCGCAGGGCCCCTCCTCGTCGCGCTCGCCCAGAGCCTTGGCCATGCTCCGATCTACCGGATCACCGACTTTCCGAGCTTCCGCTACTACGCGCGCATCCTCGCGTCGAGCCGGTTTCGCGTATCACTGGCCTACACCTTCTACTACGCAACCGTTCCTACCCTCGTATCGACGGTCGTCGGCACCTCGCTCGCGCTCGCACTGCGCCGGCCTCTGAGAGGATCGCGCCTGCTCTCGTTCTTCTTTCGGCTTCCTGTCGTCGTCCCCTACCTCGTGGGGGCAGGCCTGGTCGTGGCGCTCTTCGCGAACGGAGGTCTCATCGCGCGGGCGCTCTTCGCCGTCGGCGCAATCGACTCGACCGGGGACTTTCCCCGCATCCTCTTCAGCTCCGGTGGCTGGGGCATCATGCTTGCGTATCTGTTCAAACAGATACCGTTCACCTTCGTCGTTGTCTCCGCGGCGCTCGCGGACGAGGACGCCGGACTCGAGCAGGTTGCCCGCACGCTCGGGGCCTCACCGCTGCGCGCGCTGCGGCACGTCGTACTCCCACGCATCATCCCGGCGATCACCAGCGCGTCGCTCCTCGTCTTCGCCTTCAACTTCCAGACGTACGAGATCCCCTATCTCCTTGGCGCGACGTTCCCGAATACCGTCCCGGTAGAGGCGCTTCGGATCTTCAACCTGGTAGACGTACGACGCCGACCCGAGGCGATGGCATATCTTGTCGTCATCTCCCTCTTCTCCGGCATCGTGATGTATCTCTACCTTCGGACCTATCGGAGATGGGAACGATCGAAGGGACGCGTCTAGTGAGAACCTGGAGGAACGCAGCGCTCGGAAGAGCACATCCGGCGGCTCGAATCTTCGTCGTTGTCATGTTCGTCGCCTTCGCCGCTCCCTTCGTGCCGCTCGTCGTCGCATCCTTCTCCTTCCGGTGGCACTGGCCGGATCTGGCGCCCACGCAGTGGCTCTGGGACGTGCGGGGAACGACGCCCTTTCCTGTAGGTTGGGACTATCTGTTTTCGCCCGCGTCGCAGCTTGGCGCTGCGTTCGCCAACACCGTCGCGATTGGCGTCGTGGTCGCCATCGTGGCGTTGATCGTCGGCGTCCCCGCCGCGCATGTGCTCGCGCGCTACGACTTCCGGGGGAAAGGCCTCGCAGAGTTCTTCCTGCTGCTGCCCATCATCGTCCCGCAGATATCGATCGGAATCGGCATGCTGCTGCTGTTCATGCGCCTGGGGCTCTTCCGCACCTACCCGGGTATCGTGCTCGCTCATCTGGTTCCGGCGCTGCCCTACGCGGTGAGAATACTGACCGCCGTCTTCCAGAATCTCGATCCCGGCTACGAGGAGGCGGCCCGTACGCTCGGCGCGAATCGGTTGGCGCGGCTGCGTCACGTGACCCTGCCGCTCATTGCGCGCGGCATGGCGACCGCAGGACTCTTTGCTTTCCTGATCAGCTCCAACATCTTCCTGCTCACCTTCCTCATGTCCGGGGGGCGGATCGCGACCCTGCCGACGATGCTCTTCTCGCACATCGAGTCCGGGGGACCGCTCGATGCCACGACGGCGGGACTGGTGCTCATCGTCTCTCTCCCCGGGCTGTTCTTCCTGCTCATCGCCGACCGAGCGTCGGAACTGAGCCTCACGGTGAAGCCGCCCCCGGACGGCCGCCGGATGGAGAGCTCTCCGTGAGCTCCATAACCCTCACCGGTATAACGAAATCGTACGACGGGCCTCCCGTGGTCCGCGACCTCAACCTCCACGTCGAGACCGGGACGGTCTTCGGCCTGCTCGGACCGAGCGGCTGCGGCAAGACGACGACGCTGAAGATGATCGCCGGCCTCCTCGAGCCGGACGCGGGAGATATTCGCTTCGACGGTGCGTCCGTTCGTACGGTTCCGCCCGAGAGGCGTCGCATCGGGATGGTGTTCCAGCAGCCGCTTCTGTTCCCGCATATGAACGTCGAACAGAACGTCGGCTTCGGCCTGCGAATGCAGGGAGTGCGACCCGGCGACGCGCTGCCTCGTGTGAGGGAGTGCCTCGCGATGGTCCAGCTCGAACGGTTCGCCCGACGCTACCCTCATCAGCTCTCCGGCGGGCAGCAGCAGCGGGTCGCGCTCGCCCGGGCCGTGGTCACGGACCCGGTCGTGCTGCTACTTGACGAGCCGCTCTCGAACCTCGATACGGGGCTGCGCGAGCAGATGCGGCGGCTGATCCGGCAGGTCCAGGAACGACTCGGGATCACGACGATATTCGTCACGCATGACCAGGACGAGGCGAGCGAGCTCTCCGACTGCATGGCCGTGATGCTCGACGGATCGCTCGCGCAGACCGGCCGCCCCATCGAGCTGTTCATGCGACCGGAGACGGTCGCAGTCGCACGGTTCCTTGGATCGACGAATCTCCTCTCCGGCAGGCTTCGCGCTCCGGGCCTCCTTGAGACCCTGATCGGGCCGCTCGCGACCTCATGCACCGATCCGGCGGAGCCCGGCCGGCCGGTAACGGCCAGCATACGGTGGGAACACCTCACGATCGCCGGGAAACCGGCGGAGCCTGCCGGGTCCGGCCGGGCAACGAACAGCTTCCGCGCCGTGATCCGGGACGTCGTGTTCGGGCCGGGCCGGATTCGGTACACGGTAGAGGTCGACGGTGTGCCGCTCGTCGCCGCCACGCCGATCGAGCACGAATACCGCAGAGGAGAGACGATCGAGGTCAGGATCGCACCGCAACGCGTCCGGGTGCTGCCGGGAGAAGACAGGCCCGACTGACGGTTGCAGGAGACCGTCGCTTCGGCTACCCTTCCGGCATGAAGATAGTCGCGCTCTTCCCGCTCCTGACGGTGTGGCTCGTCCTCGCCGGAAACCTGCGCGCATCCACGGTCATCGCCGGCATCGTGCTCTGCGGCGCGGCGGTCGTGATCTTTGCGAACCTCGCCACGGAGCACGCAGTGCGAAGCGACCGCGGAGCCCCGCAGGTAGCACGTCGGCTTCTCTGGGCTCTCCTCTTCATGCCGGTCTTCCTCGGCAAGGTGCTGCTCTCCGGGCTCACGATGGCGTTTCTCGCGCTCAAGCCGAGCATCGATTTCTGGCCGGGTATCGTACGCGTTCACGGCGGTTTCCGCAGTCTCGTAACAACCGCGATCTTCGCGAACGCGATGACCCTGACCCCCGGCACGCTCACGGTCGACTACGACGAGGAGAACGACGATCTCTACGTCCACTGGATCGACGTCACCGGTTACGAAGAGGACTTCGACCACCGCGTGACGAGCGGGATGCGCGTCTGGATGGAGCGGCTCGAGCGATGATCGTCACGACGATCAGCTTTCTGGTCCTGTTCTCCGGGCTCTGTCTCTACCGGGTCCTTCGCGGCCCGACGCTGCTCGACCGGGTCGCGGCAGCGGACGCAATCGGCGTGATGATGACAACGGTGCTCGTCCTCATGGGGCTCCTCTTTGACCGTATGATCTTCCTGGACATCGCGATCGTCTACGCGCTGCTGCTCTTCGCCGACACGCTGATCATTGCAAGGTTCATGGAATCGGGGAGGCCGAGTGGCTGACGCTCCTGTTGCAACCATCATCGGGTCGGTCCTGATCGGCTTCGGACTCTTCTTCACCTTCGCGATGACGGTGGGCATGCTGCGGTTCCCGGACGCGTACACGCGGCTCCATGCCGGCACCAAGGGCCTCACGATCGGTGCCGGGCTGCTGCTCGTGGGCGTCGCGGCACGGGCGCCGTCGGCTGCGTTTGCGCTTCGCGTGCTCCTCGTCGCGGTCTTTCTGCTCGTCACGAACCCGATCGCGATCCACGCGATCGCACGCGCGAACTACCGTTCGGCGCGCGCGCGGCGCCACATGCTCGTGGATGAGTACGCCGAGTCACTGGAGAAGCGCGATGACGCCTGAAGTACCGTACTACATGGTCCTTGGACTGGTGGTCGTCTGCGCGCTCGGGGCGGTGCTGATTCGAGGGTATATCACCTCGATCATCGTGCTCTCGATCTTCAGCATCACGGTGACGGTGTCGTTCGCGTTCCTGCGGGCGGTGGACGTCGCGATGGCCGAGGCGGTGATTGGAGCGGGGCTGATGACGGCGGTATTCGTCACCGCGATCGGGAAGACGAGGAGACGGTCGTGAAACTGCGACATCTCGCCGGACTTGCACTCTCGGTGCCCACGGCGCTCGGACTCGGGGCGCTTCTGCTGAGCGAGGCAGTGGTGACGAGTCCGCCGGACGGGCCGGCGGCTCATTACCTGCGCAACTCGATCGCGGACTCGGGCGCGATCAACGTCGTCACTACCGTCCTGCTCGACTACCGTGCATTCGACACGCTCGGCGAAGCGAGCGTCATCCTCGCCTCGGTCGCCGCGATCAGCGCGCTCTTCGCCGGCGCCGCTCCCGACCGGAGCGAACAGGGGCTGAGCATTCTGGTCAAGACATCCGTAGGGTATCTGACCGCGGTCTTCTGGATATTCCCGATCTACATTGTGTTCCACGGCCATCTGTCGCCCGGCGGAGGGTTCCAGGGCGGCGTGAGCCTGGCCGTACTGGTGATCCTTGTCTACGTGGTGTTCGGCAGCAGACGCGCCTCGGCATGGCTCACCTCTTCCCGGCTGCATGTCACCGAATCCGCGAGCGCGTTCGGGTTCCTGCTGCTGGGCACGGTGGGGATCGCGCAGGGACTCGCCTTCCTGACGAATGCGGCAGCAGGCTTTCCCACCGGCTCGACCGGCAACCTCCTGAGCGGAGGCGTCATACCCCTGCTTAACCTGGCGATCGGAATCAAGGTCGCTGCGGGGCTCGGCTCGATCTACCTCGACATACTCTCCTCGGACGGCAGCCGATGATGCAGCAGGCTGCCTACGTGACCGCCGCGATCGTCTTCGCGGTAGGCATCTACGGCGTGGTAACGCATCGCAACATGATCAAGATCTGCATCAGCCTGAGCGTCATGGAGTCCGCGGTCGTCATGCTCTTCGTATCGCTCGCCTATCGCCCCGGCGCACAGGCGCCCATTCTCGAGGAGGAAGGCGTCACCTACGTGGATCCTCTGCTTCACGCGCTCTCGCTCACAGCGATCGTCATAGGCGCGGGCGTCATCTCAGTCGCACTGGCGTTGACCGTCATGGTCTACCGGCACTACGGCACCACGGACATCACCGTGGTCTTCCGGGGGCAGCGGTGACACACGCCCCGCTCGCAGCGATTCTCATCCCGCTCGCGGCGGCAATCGTCGGGTCTGTTGCGTCGGTACGCTGCACGCGAGCGCCTCGGATGGCCGCGCTCGCCTCGGGAGCAGCTCACCTCGCGGCGGTGACGATCACGACCGCCCGGGTTGGCGAGACAGGCGGGCTCACCTACAGCCTGGGCGGCTGGGTCCCGCCGGTCGGGATCGTCCTGGTGGCCGATGCCCTGTCCGTCGTCTTTCTGGTGATCATCGCGATCGGACATGTGTCGTTCCTGCTGCACGGTATGGCGGAGGAGAAACGCAGTCGCAAGGGAATCTGGATTCTCACCGAGATCCTGGTGGCGGCCCTGTCGGGCATCGCGCTCGCCGGAGACCTGTTCAACCTCTTCGTCTTCGTTGAGCTCGCGTCAATCGCCTCGGTCGGGCTCATCGCCCACAAGCAGCAGGCTCGCGGCGCGGGCGCCGGTTTCGTCTACCTTGTCTTCGCGTCGATCTCCGGATCATTCCTGTTGATCGCCGTGCTGCTGCTGTACAGCGCGACCGGCGTCCTCACGATCGCCGAAATCGCCGCCGGCGTCGCCGTCATGCCCCGAACGGCGTACCTCGCGACGATCGGACTGCTACTCGCGTCGTTCGGGATGAAGTTCGGGCTGATTCCGCTGCACTTCTGGCAGGCACCCTCGTACCATGCCGCCGGAAGCAGCGTATCCGCACTGCTCTCAGGGACCGCGATGAAGCTCTACGTGTACGCCGTCGTACGGCTTCTGTTCCACATGATGAGGGTCCCCGTGCACCTCCCGGAGGCGGCGCTTCTGATCACGGCGCTCGGATGCGTCAACATCATAGGCGGTCACCTGCTCGGCCTCGCCGAGCGGGATCTGAAACGGCTGCTCGCCTACTCGAGCGTGGCGCACGCAGGCTACATCCTCCTCGGCTTCGGCGCCGCCGCGTCGGGCCGAATGGTCGCGGCGGGCGTGACCGCCGGCCTCCTGCACGTCGTCTTTCACGCGGTGATGAAGAGTGCCCTCTTCTACTCGGGCCGACGCCTGATCGTTGCGGCCGACTCGTCGGCGATCGCGGGTCTCCGGGGCAGCGCTCGCCGCGACAGGATCGCGTTCTGCGCCTTCTTCCTCGCCTCACTTGCGATCGTCGGCGTGCCGCCGGCGTCCGGCTTCGTCAGCAAGTGGCGCGTTGCGCAGTCCTCCGCCGCGGTCGCAGGCGTCTGGCCGGTCGTCGTCGTCGCAGCCGGCACGGTGATCTCCATGGTCTACTACGCGCGTGTCTTTCACTCCTCGCTGCGCGAAGGCGGCTCCGCCGGGAGAGATGCTCGGCCGGCCGGCGGCCCATGGCGCCACGCGGGTCTCCTGACGGCCGCGACGCTGGGACTCGCGACGCTCGCCCTTGGTTTCGTCGGATCGAACGTGGAGGAGATCCTTGGCCCGGCAGCACGGGCGCTCGCGGAGCTCGACCGGTACGTTCTGCTCGTGCGCGGAGGAATGTGACCGGTGCCGTTTGCCTTCGCGCTTCCGTCGGGAGTCAACGCCGCGCTGCTCGCCGCCTTCGCGGGGCTGGGGGTTTTCGCCTCCGCGGCGACGGTCCATGAGCGATCGTGGGGGATCACCGCCGCGGCTCTCGTCCACTCCGCCGGGGGAGTGCTCGCGATCATCGCCGCGGACATGATCACGCTGCTCATCGCCTGGGAGCTGCTGACCTTCTCCGCCTACTTCATCATCAGAACCCGCTCGCGGCGATTGCCGACCGCAGCGTCACCGCGGGCCGAACGCGCCGGCGTGTGGTATATCGCCGCGCAGATCTCGGCGGCCGCGCTCTTCTTCATAGCGATCGTACTGCACGGCATGAGGACCGGCTCCGTCATGATCACGGTCCTCCAGCCCCAGGCGCAGGGGTTCATGTTCCTTGCGATCCTCATCAAGACGGCGATGATGCCGTTGCACGGATGGCTCGTTGGAGGCTACACGGAGGCGAGCCCGACCGGCAGCATCATCCTCTCCGTGTACGCGACGAAGGTAGGCGTGTATACCGCGGCACGTCTGCTCGCGGTGTCCCCCGGCTCGTTTCCGTTGCTGAGCTACACAGGCGCGGTTGTCGCCGTCGTCGCCGTCGCGAACGCCCTCCTCCAGCGGTCGGCGCGTCGGCTTCTCTCCTACCACATCATCAGCCAGGTGGGCTATATGCTCGTTGGCGTGGGCGTAGTCTCCGTCGCGAGCAACCGCGACCCAGGAGCGGTGGCGGGGCTGTTCCACGCGGTCAACCATATCATCTACAAGGCGCTCCTCTTCATGACGGTTGCTGCGGTGATGCATCGGGTCGGGCACGACGATCTGCGGGCGATGGGAGGGCTGCGGCGGGCGATGCCGCTCACCTTCGTGTGCGCGGTGATTGGTGCGGCGGCGATCTCCGGGGTGCCCTATACCAGCGGCTACGCGAGCAAGGAGCTGTTGAAACAGGTCGCAGATCCTGTACCCGGGTACTTGCTGGCGCTCGCGAGCGCCGGCACGACGCTCTCGTTCATCAAGTTCATCTATCTCATCTTCATGCGCCGACCGCCGGTCGCTGCAGACCAACCTGCCCGGATGCGTCATCAACCGCGCTCGACACCGCCAATTCGGATAGCCATGGTCACCCTTGCGGCGCTGTCCATCCTGATCGGGACCGTACCGCACATCGTTCCGGGCGTGCCCGCGATCGACTACTACGCGCCGTCAGCTCTCCTGATGGGCGTCCTGCCGCTCGTCCTCGGGGCGGGTATCTGGGCGATCGCAAGGAAACGGATCGTTACGGGACTGGATCGTCACGCCCCGCGCGCGCCCATTCGCAGTGCTGTGCTCGTGGTGACTCGATCGCCGCTTCGGCTCCTGCGGGCAACCCACCGGCTCAATCCGCAGCTCTCCGTTGGCATCGCCGTCTCGGCGGCAGTGATTCTGACCTTTCTGCTCGTGCTGTTCGCGTAGCGCTACCCGCGATCAAGGATCGCGTCAAGCAGCTCGCGTCGGGTCTTCGCTGCGAGCACAGCCTGGCGCGCGCGTCGGTGTTTCATCAGCCGCCCGATCTCTGCGAGGAACCTCATGTGGGGTCCGGTCTGATCCGGAGGCGAGAGCGTCATGACGAAGATGCGGCACGGCCTGCGGTCGAGACTGTCGAAGTCGATCGGATTTCGCGTGACGGCAACACATGCGAGGAGATGATCGACCGCGGCGCTCTTCGCATGGGGGATCGCGACTCCGTGCTGCATCCCGGTAGAAGAGCGGTGCTCGTTCGCGAGCACGTCGGCGAGCGCCTGCTCGCGGGAGTCTACCTCACCGGTGGCGCACAGCATGTCAATGAGATGGCCAATGACCTCGTCCCTGGTGGAAGCCTCCAGGTCCGGATCGACCAGTTCCTCTGTGAGCACGTCACTCAGCATAAGCGCCACCCTACCGCGAGAACGCAGACGGGTCAACGCCGTCGGTCGCTGCCGTCGGTCCTTGCCGGCCACAGCACCGGCCCGGCGAGCTCGAAGGTGTCGAGCACTTCTGCAAGAGCCACGAGCACTCCGTTCACGCGCAGCCGACCTTCGTCGTCGAGCGCGACCCGCCCTTCGGCGAGCGCTCCTCGATCGATCCGTTTCCGGAGCGCGGGGCATCGCGCCAGCAGCCGCTCCACGGCGGGAGCGTCGAGACCGAAGACCTGGGCGAGTCGGTCCATCGTCACCCCCCTTGCCGTCCGCAGTCCGAGCATGAAGTGCTCGAAGAGCAGCGTGCGATCGTCAAGATGCTCGACGTCGCGCGTCGCCTCGGACGCGGAACCGGCGAGGTAGGTGGCGAGGTCTGGATTGGTGAGCCGGGCGGCGACGATCCGACCGCCGTGGGCTCCGCTGCCGCGGGGGGAAGCCCCGTCCGGTGCGGTCCTGACCGGTACGGTACCCACGGCGCCGGGGCCGAGTCCGAGATACGGCTCGCTGCGCCAGTAGACCGGGTTGTGAACCGACTCCTCACCGGCGAGCGCGAAGTTTGAGACCTCGTACCAGCGGTATCCTGAAGAGACGAGCAGGTCACGCGCTTCGATCCAGGAGCGGTCCTGCTCCTCCTCTGACAGGGGAGTGAGCCTGCCGCGGTCGATCGCCCGCGCGAGAGGCGTTCCCGGCTCGACGGTCAGCGAGTAGAGCGAGACGTGGCCGGGGCGCAGCAGGCTCAGCCGCGCGAGGTCACCGTCCAGCTCGTCCGGCGTCTCCCCCGGGATCCCGGTCATCAGATCGACCGTCAACCTGCCCTTCCACGCGGTCGCGATGGTCTCGAGCGCTGCGTCTATCGCGTCGGCGTTCGCCCGCCGTCCGAGTCGTCGCAGGAGGTCGTTGTGAAACGTCTGGATGCCAAGGCTCAGCCGATTCACCCCCGCCCCGGCAGCGGCGGCGAGAAACTCTTCACTCACGGACTCCGGGTTCGCCTCAATCGTCCATTCACGCACGGGGGCGGACAGCCCCAGTCTGTCGCGGAGCCCCTCGAGGAAGCGCTCGAGCTCGGGGGCGGGAATCAGACTCGGCGTGCCGCCGCCAATGTAGATCGTCCGGA
Source organism: Spirochaetales bacterium (assembly GCA_007127335.1). Taxonomy (GTDB): domain Bacteria; phylum Spirochaetota; class Spirochaetia; order DSM-27196; family SLST01; genus SLST01. Next base: position 12,224 of record SKZO01000002.1, read on the forward strand.
TCCGCGGGCCTTCGAGCCGTTCGGCGAACCAGGCCGCCTCCTCGAGCACGCGATCGAGCGCCCGGGAGATCAGGGCCGAGCCGGCGCCCACCTCGAAGTAGAAGTCGCAGTAGCTGCACCGGCTCCTGCAGAAGGGTATGTGAACATACACGGAGATATCAGAAACGGGAGCGATGGCAACCGGCATTGTAGACCCCGCACGAATAGCCGATATTGCCGGCGAGGTCAAGCGAGCCTGCGGGCCTGGCCGCGGGCGCACACCTTCTCGCGCCGAAAACCGACGAACGTTTTTCTGATATATTTTGTACACTTTAAGACCGGAGGTGTCCATGACTGCGCAGAAGGGCGACGCTATCAGCTGGTACCGCGTACCGATTCCCCGCGAAGACCTCAAACGATTGACGGCGCGAAGCGACGTACTCGCACTCCTCCAGACGGCCGGGTTCCTTGCGACCGTCGGGGTCACCGGCGCGGCGGCGTGGGTCGCGTGGGACGCTGCGGCCGCGGGGACCTTCCCGGTATGGGGAGTAGCCGCCCTGGTCTTCCTCCACGGCACGGTGTGGGCGTTCCTGCTGAACGGATTCCACGAGCTCGTGCACTACACCGTGTTCAGGACCCGGTGGCTCGGGACGCTCTTTCTCTACCTCTACAGCTTCCTTGGATGGTTCGATCCGGTCTTCTTCAAGGCAAGCCACAAACGGCATCATCTCTACACGCTTCATCCGCCGAAGGACCGGGAGGTGCAACTCCCCATCCGCATGCGCCTGTGGAACTATCTCCGGGTCGCCGTCGTCGACCCGCTCGGCCTCTACCATCGGACCCGCGCGTTCATCCGAACGGCGCTTGGCAGGTACAATGGCGACTGGCAGGAGGAGATCATCGAAGAGGACGGGCCGAAGACGCGCAGAGCACTGATCCGCTTCAGCCGACTCTTTCTGCTCGGGCAGGCGGCGATCATCGCGGTCGCAATCGCCACGCAGACCTGGCAGCTCATCGTGCTCGTGACGCTCGCGCCGCACTACGGCCGGTGGCTCGAGTTCCTCTGCAACGAGACTCAGCACATCGGCCTCGTCGACAATGTCCCCGACTTCCGTCTCTGCTGTCGCACCTTCACCGTCAACCCCGTGATCCGGTTTCTCTACTGGCACATGAACTACCACACCGAGCATCACATGTACGCCGCAGTCCCCTGCTACCGGCTGCACCGGCTGCACAGGATGGTGCGCCACGAGCTCCCGGCATGGCCGCGCGGGCTGATCGCGACGTGGCGCGAGATCATCTCCATCCTGCGACGACAGCAGGAGGATTCCGGCTACCGCTTCATCCCGGCCGTGGCGAATCCGGTCGTTGACCATCCGGCCGGCGGATCTACTGCCACGAGCACTTCGCCGACGACACGGTGATCGAAGGCAGCTGGACGGTCCGGAAGGCGATAAGCTCGACCGGATGGGGTCTCGAAAGGGGTCGTCACGCGTCGACCGCCGAACGCGGCGCCTGGAGCTTCGAGCCGGTGCTCAATACCCGCGCCGACCTCGAACGGCTCGAGATTCCCCGGATCTCCCACGACGAGGAGGAAACCGCGAGGCGCGTTGAGACGGTGCAGGCAAACGACTGCGTCCTGGAGATGATCCTCAAGGACACGCACACCTGCGAGCACCAACCGCAGTTTTCGACCGCTGGTCCCGGATCGCCCGCGAGGAGGTGGATCGGATCATGGCTTGAGGCCGACGACCTGTACGACCGCCGCCTCCCCCCGGTGACCGCGCCCCTCGACGACCGGCCGCACCGTCTCGCGCGCGGTCTCAAGCCGCAGCCCCTCAAGGTCGGCGCGAAGGTCGTCGAGCCGCACCAGGAGTTCCTCTGACGACGGCCCTCCCGTCCGGTACTCAAGCTGCCGCGGCGTATACGCCTCAACGACGATCGCGCCGCCGGGACGCAGACCGTCGACCGCGCGCCGATAGACGTCGCGCCGCAGCGCCGGCGGCAGATGACAGAAGACCGAAACGATGAGATCCCAGCGCTCATGCCCAAAGGCATAGTCGCGCAGGTCCGCCACGACGGTCGTGAGCTGGACGTTGCGCTCGAGCGCGAGCCGCGTGGCCTTCTGCATCCCCACGGCCGAGGCGTCCATCGCGGTGACGCGAAACCCCAGTTCCGCGAGGTAGACGGAGTTGCGTCCTTCGCCGTCGGCGATGCAGAGCGCGCGGCCGCGCTCGAGGCGGGGCGCGACGCTCGCGAGAAAATCGTTGGGCTCGGTCCCGAACACGTACTCGTCGCCCGAGTACCGCTCGTCCCAGCGGCTTGCCGCCGGCTGTTCATGATTCGCATTGGGCATACGGGAAAGGTACAAAGGTGGTGCCGAAATTGTTGCCCCGACCTACGGGCGGTAGAGCCGCTCGGCCAGGCGCCCAACGATCCCCCAGGGAAGATGCCGCCCGGCGAAGGTGGTCACCCGATTGGCAAGCCCGCCGACGCACTCGCGTCGTTCGGACTTCCACGCGCGAATCGCACGGCGCGCCACCCACTCCGGGTTCGCGAGGAAGGCCGAGCCGGAGAACTTGCGGTCGAGCCCGGATGTCTCGACCAGCTCGGTCGCGATCCCCCCGGGAGCGAACGTCGTCAGCACGAGCTTCGCCGCGCGCAATTCCGCCGCGAGCGAAGCATTGAACGCGCGTAGCGCGTGCTTGCTCGCGGCGTAGACCGCCTGGTAGGGCACGGGAAGGTAGGAGGCGACACTCGTGATGGTGAGCACGGCCCCATCCGTGCCCGGCGCTGCCGCACCGGTCCCGAGCCACGAAACGAACCGTCGCGTCAGGTCGATCGTCGCACTCACGTTGAGATCGATCACCGCCCGCAGCTCTTCGCCGGTCATGTCGGTCACGGGGCCATAGTAGGTGATTCCCGCGCAGTTCACGAGTCCCAAACGCCGCCGGTGAGACTCGCCGACTCCCGCCGCGATCTCCTTCGCCGCTTCGATGAGGAACGCCGGACCGTCCGGCGAACCAAGGTCGACCTCGCACACCCAGGCCCGTCCACCGCCGCGGCGGACCTCCTCCGCGGTTGCTTCAAGGCGCTCGCGCCTGCGAGCGGCGAGTATGACGTCGGCCCCCTCATGAACGAGGCGCAGCGCGATTGCACGCCCGAGCCCGCTCGAAGCCCCCGTAACGATAACGATGCGTCCGCGCAGCTCCATCCTTCCCCCTACGCGTTGATGGGCCGGTCGTAGAGACGGTAGGTCTTGTAGACGCGCCCGCCAAGCCGCTCCATCGCTGCGCGCATCGCGTGGTTGTCCTCGAGGATCCAGCTGCACTCGCCGCGCTGGCGGCCAAGGGTTTCGGCGTACCGGAAGGTCCGGTGGTAGAAGAGCGCCTCTATGCCGAGTCCACGGTACTCGGGGCGCACGCCCATCGCGAGAACGCGGACCTGGGTGATCTTCCGCTGCCAGTAGAGGAGCTTCAGCAGCCCGAACGGCAGCAGGCGCCCGTTTTTCACGTGGATGAGCGCCTGGTTGAAGTCCGGAAGCGAAAGCGAAAAGCCTGCCGGGTCACCGTCGCTGAAGGCGAACATAACGAGCTCGGGGTCCGCGACGGGTTTCAGCTCGCGGCCAAGGTGATCGAGCTCGGCGTCGGTCCACGGAACGAATCCCCAGTTCTTCTCCCACGCATCGTTGTAGATCATCTTGACGAGATCGATCTCCTCATCGATGCGCTTGAGGTTGAGGGGCCGGAGCTCGAGACTGTGCCGCTTCTTCAGCCGTTCGACGAAGCGATCGAGCCGGTCGATCCGCATGCTCTGTTCGCCCAGCCAGTAGGCAAGCAGGTCCTTCGCTTTCGAGAACCCGGCTTCGCGCAGGAGCCCCGGGTAGTAGGCATGGTTGTAGGGCATCATGACCATGGGCGGCAGGTCGAATGCGTCCACGAGAAGTCCGAGCGTGTCGTTGGTGCTCGGATTGGTCGGGCCGCGCATGACCGAAAGCCCTCTGTCCGCGAGCCACTGCTCGGCCTTCGCGAAGAGCGCCGCAGCGACCCCCGTGTCGTCAACCGACTCGAAGAAGCCGAAGAAGCCGACGTTCTCGCCCTGAAAGGCGATGTAGGACGGATCATGGATAGCCGCGATTCGCCCGACGATGCTCCCGTCCCGACGTGCGAGGAAGCACTGGATCGCCGCATGGTCGTAGAACGGGTTCTTCCCGGGGCTGAGCAGGCCCTTCTGGTCCATGATGAGCGGGGGAACCCAGTTGGGATTGTCGCGATAGAGCTTCCAGGGAAGCTTGATGAACTGCATGAGCTCGCGTCTGCCGGTGACCGGCGTCACGGTGATCGCCACAGCGCCTCCTTGCGGCATTGTCGGGACTCTCGGCAGGCGGTGTCAAGCTTACGCCGACGGAGGATCCGGGACCGCCGGCCGGCCCGAACCGGCGGGAGACGACTCCATCCACCGAAGCAGCCAGAGACTCATGATGGTCACCGCGCCGAGCACGACGAAGCTCAGGCGAAAGGCGCCCGCGGATCCGGCCCACGACATCACTCGCGGCGTGATGCCCGCGCCGAAGAAGTTCGCCAGCGGAATCGCGAGCGCCACCGAGAGGTTTCGAGCCTCCGGAGGGGCAACATCGCTCAGTGCGCTCAGGCCGAGCGGGAAGAATGCTCCGACGAGCAGTGGCTGGAGAAAGACCGCGCTCAGGAGAACCGGGCCGCTCGTGAGTCCGAGCGCAATCGTCACCAGTCCGGTCGTTCCGAGCACCACGATCACCACCCGGTTGAAGCCGTACCGGTCGGCAAGCGTTCCGGCGAGGAGGATCGAGGCGAAGCCGGTCACTCTCGAGAGGCCGACGAGGGTGTTCACGAGCTCCTCACGCAGCCCGTGATCGACGATGAGGTAGGTCGGCAGCACAGAGAAGATCCCCATCGCCCCGCTCGCGGCAACAACGAAGAGGACGGAGACGACCCAGAAGGGCCGATTGTGCAGGAAGAGCGCGATGTTCTGGAAGTTGGGGCTCTGCCCCCGTTCGGTGCTCGCCCTGCCGAATGCGGCAAAGAGGGCCGCGACGACGACAGCGGCCACGCCGACCACGCGGAAGACGGCTCGCCAGCCGAGCGTGGGGGCGAGGATCGCGGCGAGGACCGGAGCCGCGAGAAAGGCCAGATTGGGGCCCGACTCGTGGATCGCGAGCGCGGTGCCGCGACGTGATCGGGAAACGAGCGCGATGACACTGGCGATCCCGGAGCCCGGGTAGAGCCCGCTCGCCCAGTTGATCACCATGAACAGCAGGTGGAACCCAAGGAGGGTCGTAACCGTGGAGAGGATCAGAAGCGCGACGGCGTTGAGCCCGATCGAGAGGACGATGGTCCAACGGTGCGTGATGCGGTTTGCGATGAATCCCGAGGTCAGAAGCCCGGTCACGAACCCCGCCGACCCGGTGAGGAAGAACCCGGACACGTCGCTGTAGCCTACGTCGAACGAGGCCGCGATGCGAAGCAGCGTTGGCGCGAGAAGAAGCCGGGGGAGTATGCCCATGAAAACGACGATGGTCAGGAAGAGGACCCATGGGAGTGCAGAGAGGAAGCGTCCTTGGGGTGACATCACAGAGACGGTCGCACTATCGGGACGGCAGGTCAAGGACCCGGCTCGCGTGGTACGATACGGCATGCCGACGACCGACCCGGACAACTCGCAGGGTACTCAGGAGACGCTGCGCCGCGCATTCGGATTCGACGAGTTTCGACCGCATCAGCGGGAGATCGTGGAGGCGATCCTCGCCGGCCGCGACGTGTTTGCCGCGATGCCGACCGGCGGCGGGAAGTCGCTCTGCTACCAGCTCCCATCGCTGCGATTGAGCGGGCTCTCGGTCGTCGTGAGCCCGCTGATCGCGCTGATGCAGGACCAGGTGGACGGCGCGCTCGCCAACGGCCTCGACGCCGCCTTCCTGAACAGCTCTCTCGATCCGGTCGCCGCCCGCGAGGTCTGGCACCGCGTCGCGAGCGGAGGCGTCCGGCTGCTCTACGTCTCGCCCGAGCGCCTCGCGATGGACGCCTTCCGCGAGCACTTGCGCGGGACCGCCGTATCGCTCTTCGCGATCGACGAGGCGCACTGTATCTCGGAGTGGGGTCACGAGTTTCGCCCCGACTACCGCTCGCTCTCGATCCTGCGCGCGGAGTTCCCGGGCACCCCGATCGCCGCTTTCACCGCCACGGCGACTCCGATGGTGCAGGACGACGTGATCCGGCTCCTGCGGCTGCGTTCTCCGCTCGCGATTCGCGGAGACTTCGACCGCCGGGAGATCTTCTACCGCGTCCGCCGCAAGGAGCGGGTCAACGATCAGATCCTCGCCTTCGTCCGCTCGCACCCCGGGCAGCCGGGGATCGTGTACCGGGCGACCCGCAGGGCGAGCGAGGAGACCACGGCGAAGCTGGTGTCGAACGGCATCAGCGCGGCGGTCTACCACGCCGGGCTCACCGACCGGGAACGGCGGGAGAACCAGGCACGATTCGTGCGGGACGAGATCCGGATCATCGTCGCGACGATCGCCTTCGGGATGGGGATAGACAAGTCCAACGTCCGGTGGATCATCCATGGAGATCTGCCGCGCAGCATTGAGGCGTACTACCAGGAGACCGGCCGCGCCGGACGCGACGGGGATCCGGCCGAGGCGATGCTCTTCTACGGACCGCAGGACATCATGACGATCCGCTATCACATAGACCGGATGGAGAGCGGGACCGAATCCGAACGTGCGATGAGAAACCTCCAGGAGATGATCCGGTACGCCGACTCCGGTGTCTGCAGGAGGGTGCAGCTCCTCGCGCACTTCGCGCAGGAACATGCCGGCGACTGCGGTGGGTGCGACGTGTGCGAGGGCGAGGTCGCGATGAGCGACCAGACGATTCCCGCCCAGATGGCGATGTCAGCGATGGTGCGCACGGGCGAGCGCTTTGGCGCGCATCACATCGTGGACATCGTCACCGGTGAGACGAGCGAACGGGTGCGCAGGCTCGGCCATGACCGCCTGCCGACCTTTGGCGTGGGGAGCGAGCACGACCGCAGGTGGTGGGTCCGCCTCGTGCAGGACCTCGAGGGAGCCGGGCTCGTGCGACGGCGCGACGGGGCGAAGAGCGGCCTCGTGATTACGAATGCCGGGAAGACGGTGCTCACCGGGACCGAGCGATTCAGAACCGCCGACCGCCCGGAGCAGCCGGCGCCGCGAGTGAAGGCGACCGAGTCGGCACTCGACCCGCAGGCGCAGCGGCTGTTCGAGCGGCTGCGCACCCTGCGGACGAAGCTCGCCCGGGAGCGAGGGGTGCCTCCCTACGTCATCTTTAGCGACAGGACGCTCCGAATCATGGCGTCGGCCCGGCCTCACGACGGGACGACGCTCCTTGACGTGCCCGGCGTGGGCGAGCACAAGGCCAGGGCGTACGGCGCCGACTTCCTCGAGGAGATACGCTCCTCGGGCTCCTAGGCGGAGTCCTGCTGCGACGTCTGCCGGCATCTCACCCGCCCGGGTACCCGCACGCGTTTCCCGACGGGGAGCTCATGCTCATCGTCGTCAAGACCCACCGCGACGAGCGCCTTTCCCACCGTCGTCTCGCGCGTCACGTAGGCGATCGACTCTTCCCCCTCGCAGACCACCTCAATGAAGAGCTCCTCGCCCTGATGGGTGATCCTGAAGGCGATGCGGTTCCAGCCTGCAGGGAGCCTTGGCTCGATCACGAGGCGGTCGCGAAAAAGGTTGATGCCGGCGAAGGCGGTGAGCACGAGGTCGATGGAACCCGCCATCACACCGCAGTGGATGCCCTCGAGCGTCGTGCCTCCCTGGGTGTCGTAGATGTCGCTTCGCAGGCACTCGACGAACCATCGCCACTGATCGTCCTCGTGCTCGTCGAGATAGCGCAGGATCGCCGAGTGCACGATCCAGCTGAGCGTCGACCCGTGACTCGTGCGCGGCTCGTAGTACTCGTAGTTCCGGTGCAGGAGCTCTTCTCCGTCGGGCGGGTCGTAGCCCATGAGCTCGAGCATGTGCACCACCTGGTCCGGAGCGAGCAGGTAGAACATCATCAGAACGTCGGCCTGCTTGGCGACCTTGTACCGGTCCGGTGAGTCGCCTTCGGCTTTCAGGATCCGGTCCATCCGCCGGATGGTGTCGTACTTCTCACGGTACGCGTCCCAGTCGAGCTCCTCGAGATCCATATACCCGTCGAACTGGCTGATGAGGCCCTCGTTGTCGATCACCACCGTCAGACCGCGGGCGACCGTCTCCCACTGTTCGGTTTCCGCCGGGTCGAAGTCAACCTGTGCCGACAGCCGACGCTTGACCCCCTCCGGCCTGTGCTCCCAGGTCTGCGAGATCTTGTGGAGCAGCCAGGCAGCCATCACGTTGGTGTACGCGTTGTCGCAGAAACCACCTTCGTCAAGCGGGGCGTCGGGGTACTTCTCGTGGAACTCGTCGGGCCCCATCACCCCGCGGATGTGGTAGCGCCCGTCCCTCTCGTCGTACTCGGCGATACTCGCCCAGAAACGGGCGGTCTCGATCAAGACCTCCATCCCGTGATCGTGGAGGAACTGTTCGTCTCCGGTCGCGTAGAAGTAGGTATAGACGTCGTAGGCGATGGAGATGGACACATGGCGCTGCAGGTGACTGAGATCCGGGTCCCA
>SKZO01000279.1 GCA_007127335.1 Spirochaetales bacterium
ATCAGACGGATGGTGTCTATGCGACGGACATCGCGCTCGCGTTCAAGTTCATGATACCGCTTCGTCTCTCCGCTCTCTATCTCGGCGTCGCTCCCGGGCTCACGGCGGCGGGCAGTACGACGTCCGCGCATGTCGGCGCACTCGGCGGGCTTGCCTTCAGGATCGTGAGCAATATCAGCGGGTTTGCCCAGTACAAGTACAAGGTCCTGTTCTACGACGACACGAACGCCCGCATGTCGCATCTGGCCGCGGGGCTGCTGTTCTCGTTCTGAACTGAGGAAGAAGGAGTCACGATGACCACGCGTACGGGTCAGGTCGACGGTGTCCATTCGTGCGTCCCCAGGGACCGGATGACACCCGCCGCCCGGAAGCTCAGAGACGCCTATGCCCGTGTACCCGGCGCGCCCCTCGTCCGGCGCGAGTTCGGGTTCTACTGCCTCGAGCGGTGGAAAGAGCAGGGTATGCCGCACGACGCCGATCTCGCCCGGCTTTTCTCCTATGATCCGCCGGGCAATCACGCGCTCGGGCAGCTCGGGTGGTGCGAGGCCGCCTTCGCTCCGCAGTTCGAGGAGAGGATTCTCGAGGATCGTGGTGAGCTGGAAGTGGTGCAGGATTTCGCCGGTCGTGCGGTTCTCTGCTTCAAGGGCCGACGCAGCGGCTTCATGCCCGAGTACCTCGACCACCCGGTCAAGGACTTGAGCACCTGGGAAGCCGACGTCAAATGGCGGCTTGATCCTGCCGCGGGCGAGCGATACGCGGACCTTGACGCGCGGATGGACGCCGCGCGCGCCTGCGCCGCGGAGGGCCTGATGATCACGCAGAATCTCGTAGGCGGCTACATGTACCTGCGCAGCCTGATCGGCCCGGTTGACCTGCTGTACGCCGTTCACGACGCCCCGGAACTGATCCATGACTGCATGAAGACGTGGTTCGACCTGGCCGACGCGGTTATCGCCAGACATCAGGAGCACGTTACGCTTGATGAGATCTTCTTTGCGGAGGACATCTGTTTCAACACCGGGCCGTTGATCTCTCCGGACATGATGCACGAGTTCCTGTTCCCGTACTACCGCGAGCTGATCAGCCGGGTTCGCCGGCGGCAGCTCGACCCGGCGCGGCACCTCTACATCCAGATCGACACCGACGGGTTTGCGGTGCCGGTCATACCGCTTTATCGCGAGATCGGGATGGACGCCATGTCGCCCTTCGAGGTTGCCTCCGGCTGCGATGTTGTCGAGATTGGACGTCGGTATCCGGACCTCGCCCTCTTTGGCGGCATCGACAAACGGGTTCTGGCAGAGAGCAGGGAGGCGATCGACCGGGAAGTGGAACGAATTCTCCCCGCCATGCGCGAACGCGGCGGGTACATCCCCACCTGCGACCACGGCGTTCCCGAAGAGGTGCCGTACGAGAACTACCTCCACTACCGGGCCCGCTGCGTAGAGCTGGGCGGATGATCACAGGACCATGACCCACCGCGACAACGCGATGTTCGGGGCGATCCAGTGGTTCTTCTGGGCCGGATTCGGACTCGTCTTCGCCTTTCTCTCCGCCTACTACCAGGCGATCGGGTTCTCGACCGTTCAGATCGGGCTCGTGATGGCGCTCGTCTCGGTGGCGAACATCGCGGGCCAGCCGGTACTCGGGCTCATCGCGGATCGCATCGGCGCGCCGGGGCTCGTGCTCCGCAACGGGCTCGTCGTCGGTATCGCGCTTGCGGTCGCGATGTTTTTCTCACCGCCGCTGCTTCTCCCGGTCGCCGTTCTGAGCGTGCTCATCTCGGTTGCCGTTCAGACCCTCCCCCCCATCCTCGACGGCTGGACGATGCAGATACGCGACCGGGTTCCGCGGCTCGACTACGGGCTGACGCGATCCATGGGGTCGCTGGGGTTCGCGCTCACGGTCGCAATCGCCGGCCCCCTTTTCGACTCGTACGGTATTGAATGGATGTTCCCGGGCTCCGCCGCGGCGCTTGGCGTGACGGCGGTGATCGTGACCGTCGTGAAGCGGTACCATGGACCCCTCGCGACCGCTGCGACCGCTGCGACCGCTGCGACCGCCGCAGCCGACGGGGCGGCTCCTCGTACCGATGCTTCACCGGCGTCGGGCCCACCGCCGGTTGGCGCGCGGGGCTCGACGATCCGGCGGTTCTTCTCGCCGCAGATGATCGCGCTCCTCGCGATCTCCTTTGTCACCTTCACCGCCTTCCGACCGGTGCAGGTCTTTCTGCCGGTGCTCATGCGGCACGTCGGCGGGACGAATCAGGACCTCGGCTTCGGGCTGTCGATCATGGCAATCAGTGAGTTTCCTTTTCTGCTCGGGTTCTCGCTGCTGATTCGCCGGCTGCGCGACACGAGGATCCTGCTCATCGCCCTCGTCTTTTTTCTCTTTCGGATCGGGATCCACATCTACGCCACCTCACCCACCTTCGTCGTCCTGGCCCAGGCGCTGCAGGGCCCGAGCTTCGGCCTCTTCCTCCCGGCGAGCGTACATCTCCTGAACCGGATCGCTCCGCCCGGGACCCGAACGGTCGCGCAGACCGCCGGAGCGATCGCGAGCTTCGGCCTTGGAAGCATGAGCGGGAGCGCCGTGGGAGGGTACCTCGCCGAATGGTTCGGCATCACGGGAATGTATGCGATCATGTCCGCGGTGATGGCCGGGGCTGTCGTCGTCTACTTCGTGCTCTTCGTCCGGCCAGGGCTCATCGTCGGGAGGGAATATGCGACTGCCGCTGATCATGGTTCGTGAAACCCTGCTCGATCTCCCCGCGCCGGTGAGACCCGCCGGGTTCTCGCACAGGCTCTACCGGATTGGCGATCGGAGCGTGTGGGCCCGGATCGAGACGGCCGCGGGCGAGTTCCCGGATACCTATGCGGCGCTCCGTCATTTCGCGCAGGAGTTCGGGCCTTCGCAGACCGACATGGAGGACCGCTGCTTCTTTGCCGTCGACGAGGGTTCAGGGCAGGAGGTCGCGACCGCGACCGCCTGGTACAATGAGGAGCGCGGAGCCGAATGGGGGCGGCTGCACTGGGTCGGTGCGGTGCCGGAGTACCATGGCCTCGGACTGGGCAGGTTTCTCGTGGCGCTCGCCCTGCATCGGTTCGCGCGCGACCATGCGCGGGCCTACCTGACGACGCAGACCACGAGCGTTGCGGCAGTCAAGATATATCTCGACGTCGGTTTCCGGCCTTCGTTCGAGACTCCGGGATGTCCCGAAGCCTGGGCGCACATGCGTTCACTACTCGACCATCCCGCGCTCCATGAGTAGCGCTGCGTTCTCCGCGGCTTTGCGGTACGCCGCCGCGTACTCGGCGATCCGGTCCGGGTCATCGTGCTTGAACCACGGGACGCCAAGGACTCGCTGCGCGATGCCCTCGCTGACCGGGAGTGACCCCGGGCCCTGGCGCACGTCGCGCTGGCCGAAGGCGATCGCCGTCGGTTTTCCCTGACCAAAGTAGTCGGCCTCGTGGAAGACCGCGTGCAGATGCAGCGGGAAGTTGAGTCCTGGAGTGCACGCGCCAACTCCCTCGGCTCTGACCGCCTCGCAGAAACGTTCTATGGGAAGCCCGTCGAGCTCCTCGGAAACGTAGAGCCCGCGTGGATAGTACCAACCGCCCATCGTCGAATCCGGTTCGTCGATGCGGTGAGGCCGCAGCCCCGGGACATCCTTGAGCAGCGACCAGAAGCGGTTCATGCCGGCCTGGATCTCCGCGACGCGCCCGGCGTAGTGCCTGAGCTGCACCCGCCCCATCGCCGAGCACATCTGGTTCATCCGGTGTTTCACCCCGCCGAGCGGAAGACCGCTGAAGTGCAGGAGCTCCTCGTCCGTAATGTCCTGCGCGGCCGGATTGTATCGGGACGCAACCCCGGTCCGCTCGTAGTGACCGAACGCCGTGCAGCGCTCGTAGAGCGTGCGATCGTCGGTCGTGATCATCCCGCCTTCGCCGATCGCGAACGACTTCCCGCCCATCATGCTCGCGGCGGTTATGTCTCCCATCGTTCCGCACAGACGTCCGCGGTAGCGCGCTCCGTGCGCGTGCGAGTTGTCTTCGATCACTCGTACGCCATGGGCGCGTGCGATCGGGACGATCTCGTCCCAGGAGGCCGGATGTCCCGCGTAGTTCACGACAACGATCGCCTTCGTGCGCGGGCCGATCCGGTGCTCGATATCCGCCGGATCGATGCAGAGCGTCCGGGGGTCGACATCGGCGAAGTTGACGGTGGCACCGAGCGTGAGTGCCGGAGAGGCGCTCGCCCAGTAGGTGATGCTCGGGCAGATGATCTCATCGCCGGCGCCAACGCCGCACGCCCACATCGCGGCCGCCAGCGCGGCGGTGCCGTTGCAGGTGGCCAGCGCGTAGCTCGATCCCTGCCAGCGGGCGTATTCGCGCTCGAACTCCCGGGTGATGTCCGTCCCGGAGGTGTTCCCGGCCCTCATCACCGCGATCACCGCGGCTTCATCCTCGTCCGTGACGATTGGCCAATGGAACAGGTCGTCATCGATCCGCTGCGGCGGGATCGACGGCGCGCCGCCGACCAGAGCCGGGCGTCCGCTCGTCCTGCTGTTTGTCACTCCGTCTGCCATGCGTTCTCCTTGGCATCGCCGTGCGTCTTTCTGACGCATGCCTCGTGGATCATCGCCGCGTACAGCCGCGTCGCCTCGCGCACCTGCGAGAGCTCAACGTGTTCATGCCGAGTGTGCGCGACCTCCAGACGGCCCGGGCCGCATATCATCGTCAGCGCGTCCGGGCGGTAGAAGAGGGATGCATCCGAATGGGACCGGAACACTCCCGGCTCCCACGGAACCCCCCGGGCCTCGAAGGCGGCCCGTATGGGTCGCAGCAGCGGCGAGCTCGGTTCTCCGCAGAAACCCGGCGCCCAGAACATCTCTTCGGAATCCAGACTGGTCGCACGCGCCTTGCTGCGTACGCGGGCCCGCGCCTCGTCAATCAGCTCAGCAATCTCCTCACGGCTGGTCGTCGCCGGCGCGTGGACATCGAGCAGCGCCTCGCAGCTGTCTGCCACCACAAATCCTCCCGCGCCCCCTGCGATCTCCCGCGGGTTCACCACTACTCCCCGCGGGGTCTCCGGCCCGCCGGCAACTTCGAGGATCTCCATCATCCATGCGAGCATATCATGAATCGCATTCGCTCCGAACTCCGGCAATGCCGCGTGGGCCTTCGTGCCCTTCGCGATCAGGCGGCACTCGTAGTACCCGTAGTGGTCGAGGCAGGGAGCGAGGCCTGTTGGCTCGCCGACGACCGTTCTGGGGGCCTGGACGTGCTCACGCAGCGTCTGGGCTCCGTCGCCGTATTCCTCCTCGCCAACTACGAGCGCAACGCACAGACCGCGGTCGAGCTCGACCCCTGAGGCAACGGTCGCGAGCACGGCTTCGATCGCCGCTGCGCAGGCGCCCTTCATGTCCGCGGTCCCGAGTCCGTAGAGGGCATCACCGTCGAGGCGGGTGTCCTGTTCCTCGTCCGAGAAGCCGACGGTATCGACGTGTCCCACCCAGAGCAGCTCGACCGGCTCGGGGCCGAGCGACACGACCATGTTCCCGTGGGACGTGGCATCCTGACGCTCGGGAACCGGCTGACGCTGAAAGGGAATCCCGGCTTCGGCGAGCCGCTCGGCGAAGGCGCTCATCGCCGGCTCCTCCGCGTACGACGGGCTGTACTGATCCACAGCGTCGGTCAGAAGTCTCGTCAGTCGCTCGTCATCAACGTGGCGCAGGATCTGGTCGAGCGAAATATGCCTGCCTCCTTTCTGGTCTATGCGTCTCTGCGTCGCCGTCTGTACTGCGGCAGCGTCGTCAGGTTCCTGCTCATGTAGACGTGCTGAACCGACTTCCCGTACCCCTGCCTGCGGAAGAAGCGGATTGCTTCTTCGTTTTCGGCTGCCGTGTCCACCATCATCATGCGCGCTCCCTCGTCCATGCACTGCTCGGTGAACCGCTCCACGAGCTGTTTCGCGATACCCATGCGGCGCAGCTGTGGGTCGGTGCCGAGCCACAGGAGGTACCCGTAGGTCCAGGCGCTGCGTCGTTTTTCGATGAGGGTTCCAAGAGCGAAGCCGACGATACGACCGGCGAGGTCGGCGACGAAACAGAAATCACCGTCGGATGCGAACAGCCCTACGACCTCGTACTCGTCCCATGTCCGGTAGAGGCTCGGCCAGCGATCGGGAGTGAAGAGACGCTCCCCGAGCGAGAAGACCCGGTGGATGTCCTCAAGCTGCATCTCGCGGATGTCGAGGTCGTCCGTATCTATCGCGGGCGCCTCAGCGTCCGTTGGAACGATACCGTCTGCCGGGCCGGGGTCGTGCTGGTGATGGGCCATGTCGTCTGGAATCGACCATACTACGAGCCGCATGCCCGGTCAAGCGACGCCGCCGGCGGGTGACCGGTGAGGCACCGCATCGTGCCTCAACAATTTCGGCACCAGTCCATACCTCTTGAGTTTTCCGGCCGCACATACTACATTTCCCCGTAGCGGAGAATCCTCGGGGGATTAGCTCAGTTGGTAGAGCGGTTGGTTCGCAATCAACAGGTCAGCGGTTCAAATCCGCTATCCTCCAGAACCTGAAGCAGCCAGCGGCGCCGGAT
>SKZO01000141.1 GCA_007127335.1 Spirochaetales bacterium
GCGTCCTGCCACTTGGTATGGTAGATCGTGTACGGTATCTCATCAGGTCGTTCGCCGGCCCAGAACGCCTCGAGCCTCTCGTGAATCGTCATCGCGTCGTCTCCCTGGCTCATTCTACCAGATTTCGCACCGCCCGTGCGAGAGAACGTTTGCGTTCTCAGAAAACCCATGGTACACTGCCTAGCAGTCAAGGAGACTCCGGTCTCCGGGGACATGCATTCGGCAGCATGATAGGCCGAACGAACCGCCGACCATGATGGGCGGCGGTCGGAGAACAAAAGGAGGACAGAATGAAACGTCTTCTCACAGCCCTTGTGTGCCTGCTCGCGGCAGGTGCGCTGTTTGGCGCCGGACAGCCGGAAGCGCCCGAAGTGGCGGCGGTTGACATGGACGCCATGGAGGCACCGATGCTCGCGGCCCTCGTGGAAGCCGGAGAGCTTCCGCCGGTCGAGCAGCGTCTGCCCGCCGAGCCGCGGGTCGTGCAGATGGTCGATTCGCTCGGCCAGTACGGCGGCACCTGGCACCGCGGGTGGCGAGGTATCAACGATTTCCACTGTTTCGGCCGGTTGATCTACGAGCCGGTCCTGCGCTGGCCGCGTGACCCGGCCGACCCCGTGCAACCGGGCCTCGCGAGAGACTGGGAGTGGTCTGAGGACGGAACCGAGCTCACCCTCTACTTCCGTGAAGGCCTGAAGTGGTCCGACGGGCATCCGTTCACCGTGGACGACGTGATCTTCTGGTGGGAGGACATTGAGACCGACACCAACATCACGCCGGCGATTCACGCCGAATGGGTCGTTGCCGGTGAGCCCATGGAGCTCGAGAAGATCAATGATACGACCATCACGCTGAAGTTCGCGGCGCCGAACGGCCTTGCAGAGACGGTCGGGCTCGCGTTCCACGGCAACCAGTGGCCGCTGGGCTTCGAGCGGTTCGGGTTCTTCGCTCCGCGACACTACCTGGAGCAGTTCCATCCGCGCTACAACTCGAACGCCACGTACCGCGACTTCGAGGACGCCGCGTGGGAGTACAACACCGAGCGGCCCGCGATGACCGCGTGGACGATCGACGAGTGGGAGACCGGGTCCGACTACATGATCGCGCGGCGCAACCCGTACTACTGGGCGGTAGACGAAGCGGGCCGACAGCTTCCCTACATCGACGAGATCTACTTCTACCTCGTGGACGACAACGCGGCGATCAACACGCTCGCGCTCGGCGGGAACCTCGAGATGCAGCATCGGGGAATCGACTTCTCCCAGATCAGCGTCTACCGGGAGCAGGGCGACCGGTACAACTATGACGTCTACATCTGGAACGCCGCATCCGCATCCGCACTGACCTTCTTCCCGAACCAGAGCTACCCGGAAGCGAAGTACCGCGAGCTCATGCAGAGCTTCGACTTCCGCCGCGCGCTCTCGCACTCGATCGACCGGGATCTGCTGAACCGCATCATGTTCATCGACCAGGCGACGCCGCGCACCATTACGGTTGTCGAGGACTCCGCGCTCTTCCAGCCGGAGTACGAGAACGTCTACGGCGAGTTCGACGTTGCCCTTGCGAACGAGCTCCTTGACGGACTCGGCCTCCAGAAGGGCGCCGACGGCTTCAGACGGTTCCCGGACGGATCGTCGCTCGAGCTCGTGGTCGAGACGCAATCGGCGTCGGGGCCCCAGGCCGACGGGATCCAGATCGTCACCGAATCCTGGGAAGCAGTGGGGCTTCGAACGCGGGTCAACGTCATGAGCCGCGACGTCTACTGGCCTCGGGCAACAAGCAACCAGGTCATGATTGCCACGTGGGGTACCGACCGAGGTCTCGTCCCGATGATCGACCCGATCTACCAGTTTCCGTTCGACGAGCGCTCGTGGATGGCACCGTCCTGGGGCACCTGGTACAAGAGCGGCGGCGCCGAAGGCTCCGCGCCCAACGAGGATATGAGGGAGCTCATGGACCTCTACGACGAGTACCGGCTCACCGTTGACTCGGACGCGCAGCTCGAAATTGCCAGGGAGATCGTGCGACTGACCTCCGAGCGGCTGAACGTTATTCAGACCGTAGGTCAGGCACCGGCACCGGCAGTGGTCCACCGGAACTTCCACAACGTGCAGAGGGAGCATACGGCCGACTGGCTGATCATGACTCCCGGAACGATGGATCCGGCCCACTTCTGGATGGAGCGGTAGCAGTTGCAGTTTCGCTCGGAGGGCCGGCCTCGCCGACCCTCCGAGTCTTGCCAACCCCGGCAAGAGCCATGCGAGAGGAGTGAGCAGACCGAATGCTAACCTACATTGTCCGTCGCGTACTGATTCTCATACCGACCCTTTTCATCATTTCCATTGTCACCTTCATCATCATCCAGCTTCCGCCGGGAGATTTCTTCACGACGCTTCAGGCGGAGATGGCGGAGACAGGAGGCGGCCAGGGCAGAGAGACCGTCCGGCATCTCCAGGAGCTCTACGGACTCGACCAGCCGCTGTGGCGGCAGTACTTCACGTGGATAGCCGGGTTTCCCCGTCTCGACTTCGGATACTCGCTGGGGTGGAATGCCCCGGTCTGGGATGTCGTCGCGGGGAACCTCGCCTACACAATCTTCCTGGGATTCCTCTCGCTCGTTTTCATGGTCGCAGTCTCAATACCAATAGGCATCTATTCGGCAACGCACCAGTACTCCACCGGTGACGTCGTCCTCTCCGCGCTCGGGTTCATTGGACTCAGCGTCCCCGGCTTCCTTCTCGCGCTGATCTGGATGTTCATCGGCATCGTCGTGCTCGGCGTTGACGTTGGAGGAACCGCGTCAATGCAGTTCCGCGGCGCCCCGATGAGCCTTGCGAAGGCGCTGGACTATCTCAACCATCTTTGGCCGCCGGTGGTCATCCTCGGCCTTGCCTCCACCGCCCAGCTGTTCCGCATCATGCGAAGCAACCTCCTTGACGTGCTGGGGCAACAGCACATCACCACGGCGCGCGCAAAAGGGATGCGCGAGAAGAAGGTCATCAACAAGTACGCCGTCCGGATCGCGATCAATCCGCTCATCAGCGTCATGGCCCTTGAGGTGCCGAAAGTCATCAACGCGTCAATCCTGGTCGGCATCGTTATGATGCTGCCGACGCTTGGACCAATCTTCCTGCGATCACTGCGCACGCAGGACGTCTACCTCGCGGGAACCATTCTACTGTTCACGACCGTCATGCTGATGGTCGCGAATCTGATCGCGGATATCGTCCTTGCGCTGGTTGATCCGCGCATCGCGTACGATTGAGGAGACCGGCATGCAGACGATATGGGAACGCTGGACATCTCTCGACTCGAAGAAGAAGTCGAAGGAGATCGTCGGACAGTACGAGAAGCTTGCGGAGACACTTGGATATCAGTCCGCGGAGGAGCTCGAATCAGACGTGGAGGCCGGGAAGGTCCCGGAAACCGAGTACGGGCTGTCCCAGTGGCGCCTCATCTGGAAGAAGTTTGCCAGAAACCGCGCCGCGATCGTTGGTGGCGTCATCATCGGGATCTACTACCTTGTAGCCATCTTCGGGAACTTCATCGCCCCGTACGGACTGACCACGCGTTCGCGCGACCACATCCACATGCCCCCTCAACGGGTGCGCATGGTACACGAGGGATCGCTGCACCGACCCTTCGTGTACGGTACGATCAGGGAGCTCGACGAGGACTTCCGCCTGACGTACGAACTCGACACCGACCGGGTGTACCCCATCCGGTTCTTCACGCAGGGCGACCGGTACCGCCTGTTCGGACTCTTCGAGACCGACGTGCATCTGTTCGGCGTGGACGACGGCGGTGTCGTAGCTCTCCTTGGAACCGACCGTCAGGGGCGGGACTTGTTCTCGCGTATCATCCTGGGCAGCCAGGTGTCGCTGTCGATCGGGCTCGTGGGGGTGCTGTTCAGCCTCTTCCTCGGGACGATCCTGGGAATCGTCTCAGGATACTTCGGCAAGTGGGTGGACGATCTGATCCAGCGTCTGATAGAGCTCATACGCTCGTTTCCATCGATCTCCCTGTGGATGGCGCTGTCCGCCGCCGTACCGCAACACTGGTCGGTGATGCAGACCTACTTCGCGATCACGATCATCCTCTCGTTGATCGGATGGACCTGGCTCGCGAGGCAGCTTCGCGGCAGTGTCCTTGCGTTGCGGAACGTGGATTACGTCCTCGCCGCACGACTCTCCGGCGCCAATCACCGGTGGGTCATCTTCCGCCATCTCATCCCGGCGACGGCAGGTCACATCATCGTCGTCTCGACGCTGTCGATGCCGGCGATGATACTCGCTGAGACATCGCTGAGCTTCCTTGGCCTGGGTCTCCGGCCACCGGTCACGAGCTGGGGCGTCCTGATCCAGGAGGCACAGAACTTCCAGACGATCGCACACTATCCGTGGCTCTTCCTGCCGGCGGCGTTCATGGCGGTGGCGATTCTCGCGTTCAGCTACCTTGGCGACGGCCTGCGCGACGCGATTGACCCGTATACCATATGAGTGAAACGACCATGGGACCAGAGAGCGACAACAAAGAGATTCTGCGCGTTGACGAGCTGAAGACCTACTTCAACACGCTTGACGGGGTCGTGCGAGCGGTTGACGGGGTCTCGCTCACGCTGAACAAGGGTGAGACCCTTGGTGTCGTGGGGGAGTCCGGGTGCGGCAAGAGCGTCACGGCCTTCTCGATCCTGCGGCTCCTGCCGAAGACGAGCAGGATCGCCGGCGGTGAGGTACTCTATCGCCGCAGCGAGGGGCAGGAGGTCGTGGACCTCACCAAGATAGACCCCAACGGCGACCTGATGCGCAGCGTCCGGGGGGGAGAGATCGCGATGATCTTCCAGGAACCGCTGACCTCGCTCTCCCCGGTGCATACCGTAGGCAGTCAGATCGCTGAGGCGGTATCGCTGCACGAGCCGGTCACGCCTGAGGAGGCACGCGACCGGGCGATCGAGATGCTCCGGGCGGTAGGCGTCGCGCTGCCCGAGCAGCGATATGACGAGTACCCGCACCAGTTCTCCGGGGGGATGAGGCAGCGTGCGATGATCGCAATGGCGCTCTCCTGCAACCCGGCCCTGTTGATTGCCGACGAACCCACGACCGCGCTCGACGTGACGATACAGGCGCAGATCCTCGACCTCATGAAGTCGCTCCAGGAGCGACTGGGGATGGCGATCATGATCATCACGCACGACCTGGGCGTGATCGCTGAGATGTCGGACCGGGTCAACGTGATGTACATGGGACGCGTTGTCGAAAGCGCGGACGTGGAGACGATCTTCGCGAGACCGCTCCACCCGTACACCGTGGGCCTCATGCGATCGATTCCGCACATCCAGGCGGCAGAGCGTCAGACACTCACGCCCATCGCCGGGAGCGTGCCGGATCCGTTCTCCATACCCCCGGGCTGTCCCTTCTTCCCCAGATGTCCCATGCCAAAGCGAGACATCTGCCGGGAAGAGGTCCCGTTGGTAGAGGTCGAACCGGATCATTACGTGCGTTGCACGCTGTACATGCCGTGAAGGGAGCCGAGACGAGAATGAGCGATCGCGAAACACTACTCGAAGTCAAGAACCTGAAGATGCATTTCCCCGTTCAGAGGGGGCTGTTCCGCAAGGTGGTCGCGCACGTACGCGCCGTGGACGGCATAAGCTTCCACATCCGTGAAGGTGAGACGCTCGGCCTCGTGGGTGAATCAGGGTGCGGCAAGACAACGACCGGTCGGTGCATTCTGCGCGCGCTCGACCCCACCGACGGAGAGATCAACTACCGCAAGGACGGCGAGTTCGTGAATATCGCACGCCTCAGCGGCGCTGAGCTCGCGCCCTTTCGAACGCAGATGCAGATCATCTTTCAGGACCCCTTCAGCTCGCTCAATCCGCGCATGACGGTCATGGATATCGTCAGTGAGCCGCTGCGCATCCACAAGATCGCTCGCGGAGAGGAGATCAGAAGTCGCGTGCGGGATCTGCTCGAGGCAGTCGGGCTCAAGGCACAGCACATGAACCGCTACCCATACGCGTTCAGCGGGGGCCAACGCCAGCGCGTCGGCATTGCACGGGCGCTTGCGCTGCGACCACGGCTGATCGTATGCGACGAACCGGTCTCAGCACTCGACGTGTCCATTCAGGCACAGGTGCTGAACCTGCTCGACGGGCTTCAGGCGGAGTTCGGGCTGACCTACCTGTTCATCGCCCACAATCTCTCCGTGGTGCAACACATCTGCACGCGTGTCGCGGTGATGTACCTGGGGGATCTGGTTGAGGTCGGCACCGCGCACGACCTCTACCACCGTCCATTGCACCCGTACAGCGAGGCCCTGCTTTCTGCGGTTCCCAAGACCGACCCCACCAAGCGAAGCCAACGGGTCCTGCTCCAGGGTGACGTACCAAGTCCCGTCAACCCGCCGTCCGGGTGCAAGTTCCACACCCGCTGCCGGTATGCGAAGGATATCTGTCGGGCGGAACACCCGCCCCTGGAGGAGGTGACGCCGGGGTCGGATCACTACGCGGCCTGTCACTTCGCGGCGGAACTGGACCTGAAGGGCGTCGTCGTCGACTAGTCGCTGTGGCGACTGATCACCTACA
>SKZO01000115.1 GCA_007127335.1 Spirochaetales bacterium
ATGATCGACGGCCGTTCTCCGGCGGTGGGCGAGCGGGTGCGGAACGCCGGACTCGCCCGCGTCTTCGAGTCTCTCGCGGCGGACGGACGCGAGGGCTTCTACGAGGGGTGGATTGCCGAGCGGATCGTCGAGGAGATCGAATACGAGGGCGGATGTATGTCCGCGGACGACCTCGCCGCTCATCGCGGCGAATGGGTCAAGCCCATCAGCATCCACTACCACGGCTTTGACGTCTGGGAGTGTCCACCGAACGGGCAGGGGCTTGCTGCGCTCCTTGCCCTGCGCATCTATGCGCAGGTTCCGCCGGAGATGCGGGCTGAGCCCGCCGATCGTCTCCACGCGCAGGTGGAGGCGATGCGTCTCGCCTTCGCGGATGCCGCTCGCCACGTCGCCGACCCCGTCTTCGCGCCGGCGCCGGTCGGCGAGCTCCTTGGCGACGAGTACACGGCCTCCCGCGCCGCGGACATCCGCCGCGATCGCGCGATGACCTCCGCGGGCCCGGGCCTGCCGGCGCGGGTCGCGGGAGACGACACGGTCTACTTCTCCGTCCTCGACGCCGAGGGCAACGGCTGTTCGTTCATCAACAGCAACTTCGCCGGCTTCGGGACCGGGATCGTTCCGCGTGGGTGCGGCTTCACCCTCCAGAACCGCGGACTCGGATTCGTGCTGGATCCGGGGCATGCGAACGAGCTCGCTCCGGGCAAGCGGCCCTACCATACGATCATTCCGGGGCTGATGACTCGCGATGGTCGGCTTGCGGCGGTCTTCGGGGTGATGGGCGGTATGATGCAGCCCCAGGGGCATCTGCAGGTGGTGTCCCGGCTCGTCGACGACGGACTCGACCCGCAGAGCGCGCTCGATGCGGCCCGATTCCAGCTCGCCGGAGGCGACCCGGACGGTGCGCTGCTCCTGGAAGAGAACTCCGACCCCGGCCTCGTGGCAGATCTCGCGGAGAGGGGTCACGAGGTGGAGCAGATCGCCGGCGAGCAGCGGGCGAGCTTCGGCCTTGGACAGGTCATCGCGCGCGGCGACGACGTGCTCTGGTCGGGGAGCGATCCGCGCGGTGACGGCCAGGCGGGAGGGTTCTGAGGCGCAGTGCTTTCCGTCGCGCGGGATTCCGGGTATTCTGAGCCAAGAGGGGTGTATGCAGGGGAGTGCGCGATGACCTTTCCAGGACTCACGAAGTACCTCACGGGCGTCCTGGTGCCGGTGAGCGCGCTGCGTACGGGCGCCTCTCTCGGTATCGGCGAGTTCGCGGATCTGCCGCCGCTTGCCGGATGGTGCGCAGAGGTCGGGCTCGATCTGATCCAGATCCTCCCGGTCAACGACACCGGCTGGCAGCCGTCTCCGTACAGCGCGTTGAGTGCCTTCGCGCTGCACCCGCTCTACCTGCGCGTTGAATCGCTGCCGGAGTACGAGAGCCTCCCGCCAGCGGACCGCGAGGACGTCGACGCGGCGATCGGCGCGCTGCGTGCCGCGCACGGCGAAGCGCCTCGCATCGACTACAGCGCCGTGCTCGATGCGAAGAGCGCGGTCGAGCGCCTCATCTACGATCGCTGCGCCCGTGATGAGGCCATGCAGTCTGCGGTCAGAGATTTCGTGTCCCGGCACCCCTGGGTTCGCGAGTATGCCGCGTACAAGGTGATCAAAGCCGAACAAGCCGGCGCGGCATGGCAGCAGTGGACCGAGTTCCGCGACCCGACGCCTGAAGCGCTCGCAATCATCTGGTCGGACGAGCGCCGGGTGCCGGAGCTCACCTACCACGCCTGGGTCCAGATGCGGCTTGACGAACAGCTGCGCGCCGCGTCCGCGGCGGTCGCGGACCACGGCGTTCTGCTGAAGGGCGATCTGCCCATCCTCATCAACGAGGACAGCGTGGACACCTGGGCGTGTCGCCGCTACTTCTCGACGCGGCTTCGTGCCGGAGCTCCGCCCGATGCGCACAGCGCGACCGGTCAGAACTGGGGTCTGCCCATCTACGACTGGGACGAGCTCGCCCGAGACGACTATCGCTGGTGGAAGGAGCGGCTGCGACAGGCCGACCGGTACTACGCCGCGTACCGGATCGACCATGTGCTCGGTTTCTTCCGCGTCTGGAGTATTCCGGCTGACGACGTGACCGGATATCTTGGTCACTTCAGCCCCGGGGCGGTCGCGACCCGGGAGCGCCTGAACCGGGCCGGACTCGAGCATCACCGGATCAGATGGCTTGCCGAGCCGCATATACCGGGCAACGTCCTGCGCGAGAATCTTGGGGAAGAGTCGGATGCCGCGATCGAGCTCGCGCTGCAGCAGATCGAGGGCGAGGATCTCTATCTCTTCGGACCCGGTATCCGGGGCGAGCGCGATATCATGACGCTCGACTGTTCACAGGCCGCGCGGGACTGGCTCGCTGAGCAGTATCGCGACCGCGCGCTGGTGCGCCTCGAGCACGACACCTTTGTTCCCGTCTGGTCCTTCGCCGCCTGCTCGCGCTATGGCACGCTGAGTGACGACGAGCGGCGAGGGTTCAGTACGCTCGCGGACGAGCTGCGCGAGGAGTCCGAGCTGCTCTGGGAAGAGCAGGGGAGACGGCTGCTGACCTTCATGCGCGACACCACGGAGATGCTTCCCTGTGCCGAAGACCTTGGCGCGATTCCGGACTGCGTTCCCGGGGCTCTTGCCGACCTCGGGGTCCTCGGGCTGCGGATACCACGCTGGGCACGACGATGGAAGGAGCCGGGCCAGCCGCACATACCGCCGGCCGACTATCCGTTCCTCACCGTCTGCGCGCCCTCGGTACACGACACCTCGACGATGCGGGGATGGTGGCTCGAGGATGACGACCGGTACGGGTTCTGGCGGAGCATCGGTCTGACGGGGGAGCCTCCCGCCGACTACGACCCGTCCACTGCCCGCCTCGTGACCCGGTGCCTGTTGCGCACCGGCTCCGCGCTCTGCGTCTTCCAGATACAGGATCTGCTCGCGCTCGTGGACAGGCTCGTGCCCGAAGATCCCGCGCATGAGCGGGTCAACACGCCCGGTACGGTCGGCGATCAGAACTGGAGCTACCGGACGACACCGCTTGAGACCCTGTGCGCCCACGACGAGCTGCGCGAGGTGCTGCGGGCGCTCCTTGATGAGCGCCGGCGACGCATGGAGGCTCCGTGAGTGACGATCCGCTCCTCCGCGAGCTGCATGTCGCCCGCGCGGCACGAGAGAAGTACGGGATTCGCGGTTCCATGTACGCCCTGAGTGGGAATGTGATCTTCGCGGACCTGCAGGCAACGCGCAGGCTCGCCCACGAGATGAACCGCGGGCGTGATCTGGTCCACCATCCCGATGCGGTTGTCCGGGCCGGCGACATCAATGCGATGGGGCTGATTGACGAGATACTCCACTATGTGGTGGATCTCTACCGGGAGCAGCACGGGCGCGAGGTGATCGGCGAGGCGCTTGCCGCGCTCGAGGACCGCTTTGGCGCCGGTCGGGTCGACGAGGCGATTCGCTCCTTCGCGGCACACTTCCCGCCCACACCGGTCTACACCGGTGAGCGCGACATCGGTGATTTCTTCGATACCGAGTACGAGGGGCGGACCGGACGCGAAGTGCTCCTGGAAGAAATGCTGATGCTTCGGCTGGAGAATACCAATCCCGCCTTCGCTCCCTTTGCAGAGCTTTTTGACGATGCGCCGCTCGTCGAGTCAACCGGTTACAACGAGTTGATCGTGGCGCTTGCCGCTTTCTTCCGCGATCGGCCTGCCTTTGGCCCGGACGACCAGCCGCTCGTGGACATGCTCGAGACGCCCGCTCGTCTCTTTCCAGACAGCCTCGAGCGGCAGCTCGGGTACATGCGCGAGCGATGGGGCGGACTGCTCGGAGGCAAACTCTTCCGGCTTCTGCGCGGGCTCGACGTGCTTCAGGAGGAGGCCCGTCTGGGGTTCACCGGTCCCGGACCCACCCGGATCTACCGCTACGAGGGTGCAGACCCCGAGCGCTTCTCGCTCGACCGCGACTGGATGCCGCGGGTCGTCATCATCGCAAAGAGCACCCTCGTCTGGCTCGACCAGCTCTCTCGCCGGTACCAGCGGGACATCTCCCGCCTGGACCAGGTGCCGAACGAGGAACTCGACCGGCTTGCGGACTGGGGTTTCACCGGACTCTGGCTGATAGGCCTCTGGGAACGCAGCGCCGCCTCGCGGCGTATCAAGCAGATCATGGGCAATCCGGAGGCTGAAGCGTCGGCGTATGCTCTCTACGAGTACGAGATCGCCTCCGCGCTCGGCGGGTGGGATGCGCTCGCCACGCTTCGCGGCCGGTGCGAGGCGCGTGGCATCAGGCTCGCGAGCGACATGGTGCCCAACCATACCGGAATCGACGGTCGATGGGTCATCGAACACCCCGACTGGTTCGTTCAGGTCCCCGATCCTCCCTTTCCCTCCTATCAGTTCTCCGGCGAGAACCTCTCCGGGGTACCCGACGTCGGCGTCTATCTCGAGGATCACTACTACTCGCGTTCCGACGCGGCGGTCGTATTCCGCCGGGTCGATCTGGCGACCGGCCGCACGCGCCACATCTACCACGGGAACGACGGCACCTCCATGCCGTGGAACGACACCGCGCAGCTCGACTTTCTCAAGCCCGAGGTGCGCGAGGCGGTCATCAACACGATCCTGCACGTCGCGCGCAACTTCTCCATCATCAGGTTCGACGCGGCGATGACGCTCGCGAACCGGCACATCCAGCGACTCTGGTACCCGGAACCGGGGTCAGGCGGCGACATCCCTTCACGTGCCGAGCACGGGATGAGCGCGGATGCGTTCTCCGACGCGATGCCGCGGGAGTTCTGGCGCGAGGTTGTCGACCGGGTCGCGGCCGAAGCCCCCGACACGCTGCTCCTCGCCGAGGCGTTCTGGATGATGGAAGGCTACTTCGTTCGGACGCTCGGCATGCACCGCGTGTACAACTCGGCCTTCATGAACATGCTCAAGGCCGAAGAGAACGCGAAGTACCGGCGTACGATCAGGAACACGATCGAGTTCGACAAGGAGATCCTCAGGCGGTTCGTCAACTTCATGAACAACCCGGACGAGGAGACCGCCGTCGCGCAGTTCGGCTCGGGAGACAAGTACATTGGCGTCTGCACGCTGATGGTGACGATGCCCGGACTGCCGATGTTCGGGCACGGCCAGATAGAGGGGTTCACCGAGAAGTACGGGATGGAGTACCGGCGTGCGTACCTCGACGAGCATCCCGACCGCGAGCTCATCGCCCGGCACGAGTCGGAGATCTTCCCGCTCATGAGGCGTCGGCATCTCTTCTCGGGAGTCGATCATTTCCTGCTCTACGACCTCGTGTCCGAGGGTGGAGCAGTGGACGAGAACGTCTTCGCATTCACGAACGCGGCAGGTCACGAGACGGCGCTCGTGCTGTACAACAATGCATACGAACGTGCGTCCGGCTGGATCAGGGTCTCGGCGGACTTCGTGGAGAAGTCGCCTGACGGCGGCAAGCGGCACCGTCGCAGGGACCTTGGCGATGCGCTCGGGCTGCACGCGGACCACGGACGGTACTGTCTGTTCCGCGATCATCGCAGCGGCCGGTGGTATGTGCGGGAGAGCGTCGAGATCTTCGAGCGCGGGCTGTACGTCGAGCTCGCCGGGTACCAGAGCCAGGTCTTTCTCGACTTCCGCGAGGTGCGTGACAACCAGTACGGCCACTACGCACAACTCTTCGACGAGCTCGGCGGGGCTGGTGTCGATGACGTGGAAGAGGCGATCCGTGACGTTTCGCTGCGGCCCCTCCTCGATCTGTACGCCGGGATCGCCAACAGCCATACATTCCGCGAGATAGACGCGGCGATCCTCGGACACAGCACGATGAGCGACGAGTTGATCGGGCAGATTACCGGCAGATACCGCTCGTTCGTCCAGGTTGGATGCACCTATCAGGCCCCTTCCTCCGACGCTGCCATCGAAGAGGCGGTCGCGTCGCTCGCAAAGGGTCTGCGTGCGGTGGAGCGGCTGCCGTTCCTCCAGCTCGAGACCTCCTCGGACGCGCCCATCACCTACCGCCACGCCGTCGAGCGGTATCTCAGGGGGGGTCGTGAGCGTGCCGACCGGCGCGATATGCTCACCGCCTGGCTCGTGCTCCGTCCGCTCGAGGCCGTCTACCCTCCGGTCGCAGGAATCTGCGAGGAGTGGGGGCTGATCACGCGGACGGCGCGGGCGTTCAACGCACCGGTCCAGGATCAGGGCTGGGTCTATCTGCTCAAGATCATCCTTGCCCACGGCGGCTGGTGGGAACGGCAGGCGGATTCACCGGCCCCGCTGCACGACCTCATGCGTGACCTGATGTGCAACGGCGACGTCACGACGTATCTGGGTATGAACGAGTACGAGGGAGAGGTGTGGTTCCACAAGGAGCGGCTCGACGAACTGCGATGGTGGCTTTTCGCAACGGCGCTCGTGAGCATGGACCGGGTCGCTCCGGATGACACCGCCGGACGCGAGCGACTGATCGGCGACGTGATTCGCCTCGAACGCATGGCCCTTGCGATGGAGGAGGC
>SKZO01000225.1 GCA_007127335.1 Spirochaetales bacterium
CAAGAGTTCCGCCGTGAAGCCGCACACGAGATACACACCTCACGAAGCACTCGCACTCGTTCTCGACGCGGTTGATCCGCTGCCGTCGGAAACGGTCGCGCTCGAACACGCCCACGGTCGCGTCCTCAGCGAGCCGCTCGCCGCATGCCTTGACGATCCCAGGTTCGACAAAGCCGCGGTAGACGGGTACGGGCTTCGTACCGACGAGCCGGAGGCGAACGTCGCCGGGAAGGAGTTCACGGTGGTCGCGGACCTCGCCGCCGGGGACGGCGCGACCGTCGCGCTCGCGCCCGGGGAGGCGGTGCGCATCATGACCGGCGCCCGCGTCCCGGCGGGAGTGGGACAGGTCATCAAGGTCGAGAATTGCGAGCTCGCGGGGTCTACCGCGAAGCTCATCGTCCCCGAGCGCATCACGAACATCGCCTTTCAGGGCGAGAACATCCGCGCCGGAGATCCGCTCCTCTCCCCGCGACGACTGCGGGCGCAGGATATTGGGGTACTCGCCTCGCAGGGCTACGCGGAGGTGCCGGTCACCCGCCGGCCGCGGGTCGCAGTTATCTCAACGGGCAATGAAGTGGTCGCGCCGGGAGAGCCGCTGCCCGAAGCCGGGATCCACGACAGTAACGGTTACCAGCTCTCGGGCCTCGCGCGGGAAGCCGGCGCGGAGGTCACGCGCCCGGGCATCGTCCAAGACGACCCGCGGGCGCTGCACGAAGAGATCGCGCGCGCGGCGGCGTCGCATGATGTCGTGATACTCTCGGGCGGGGTCTCCATGGGCGAGCTCGACTACGTTCCGCGGGTCGTGAGCGACCTGGGGGCGTCGATCATCTTCCACGGCCTTGCGGTGAAGCCGGGTCGCCCCACCCTCTACGCCGTGCTCGACGGCGCTCCGCCCGTGGCGCGGACTCGGATCTTCGGGCTGCCCGGCAACCCGGTCTCCACGATCGTGCAGTTCGAGCTTCTCATCCGGCCGCTTCTGGACGCGCTCCTTGGCGAGACGCCGGCGTCCCGGGCGCCGGGCGAAGCACGGCCGGGCGAAGCACGGCTGCCGCTCGCCGAGGCGTATACGCGTCGGAATGCCGACCGCTACGAGTATCTGC
Organism: Spirochaetales bacterium; assembly: GCA_007127335.1. Classification (GTDB taxonomy): domain Bacteria; phylum Spirochaetota; class Spirochaetia; order DSM-27196; family SLST01; genus SLST01. The sequence continues at coordinate 1,101 of SKZO01000225.1, forward strand.
CCGGAGTCGTTCGGGACGGGGAGGTGGTGCGTCTGCGCTACGAGGGGTCGGGACACATCAGCGTCCTCGCCGACGCCGAGATCTTCTTTCGGATCGACGCGGGGGTCGACCGCCTGGACGCGGGGAGCGAGGTAGATGTTCGATTCATACGGTAGAAGGATCGACTACCTGCGCGTCTCGGTCACCGACCGGTGCAACCTGCGCTGCCCCTACTGCGCCGCGGGAGACCTCGCTGCCGTCGGGGGCGCGGCTTGCGACCGGGTCGCGCGCGACGAGACGGCCGGCGGCACCCGCAATCGCGCCGCGACGATCCTCACCTTCGAAGAGATCGTCGTCGCGGTGACCGCGGGCGCGGAGCTCGGGATCACAAAGGTTCGCCTGACCGGGGGGGAGCCGCTCGTGCGGCGCGGCATCGTCGACCTCGTGCGCATGATCGCATCCGTACCCGGGATCACGACCGTCTCGATGACGACGAACGGCACGCTCCTGTCGCCAGTCGCCGCACTGCTGCAGGATGCCGGGCTCAGCTCGATCAACGTCTCGCTCGACACACTCGACGAAGAGCGGTACGCCCGCGAAACCGGAGGACGACTCGAGGACGCGGTGGACGGGCTCCTCTGCGCGAAGAGGGCGGGGATCGCGCCGGTCAAGGTCAACACCGTCGTCGGTCCCCACACAACTCGCGAAGAGCTCGATACGCTCGCACGCTTCTGCGCGCGCCACGGCCTGCATCACCAGCGCATCGCCGAATACCGCCTGACCAGGGAGAAGCGTGACGACCACGGGTGCGAACGGCCGCTTCCCTGCGAGGCGTGCAACCGGCTGCGGCTCCTCTGCGACGGGACGATCAAGCCGTGCCTGCGGTCCAACGAAGAGGTCCGCTTCGACCCGGATCATCCGCGGGAGAGCCTCCGGGCGGCGGTCGCCCGGAAGCCCGAACGCGGCGGAGTCTGCACGAACCGCGCGATGGTCGAGATAGGAGGATGAGATGCCCCATGCCGGCACATCAGAACAGCTGACGCACGTTGACCGGGGCGGCAAGGCCCGTATGGTCGACATCTCGCAGAAGTCGTCGGTCCGCAGGACGGCAACCGCGCGCGGTTTCATCGCGCTCGCCCCGGACACCGTTCGCCTCATCCGCGAGAACGGAATGAAGAAGGGCGACGTGCTCCCGGTAGCCAAGCTCGCCGGAATCATGGGCGCCAAGCAGACGTCGGCGCTCATCCCGCTCTGCCACCAGATCGAGATCGAGTTCGTCGACGTCGCGCTCACGCTCGAGGACGAGGGCGTCGCGATCGAATCGCTCGCGCGATGCACGGACAAGACCGGAATCGAGATGGAGGCGCTCACCGCCGTCTCGGTCGCCGCGCTCACGGTCTACGACATGTGCAAGGCGGTCGACTCGTCGATGCGCATAGGCCCCATCGAGCTCGTGAGCAAGACGAAGGAACCGGTGACCGCATGACGGGGCGCGAGGCAACCATGAGCATAACAGTAGAGGTGCGCTACTTTGGGCCGCTGCTTGACGAGACCGGCGTGGCGCACGAGACGATCGAGCTCGAGCTCCCCGCACGCGTCCACGAGATCGACTCCCGGATCCGGACCCTCCGGACGGGGCTCGCCGCCTGCACCTACCGGCTGGCCGTGGACGAGTCGTTGAAGGAGGCCGACGATCTGGTCACCGAGGCCCGGGAGATCGCGCTCCTGCCCCCGTTCTCAGGCGGTTGAGCGAGGCCGGATGAAGAGCGGATTCGCGTTTCATGCCGACGCGGTACTCACCGAAGGTCCCGTCGATCCCGGGGTCGTGCCTGCAGTCGTCAGGCGTTTTGCCGGAACCGGCGGCGCCGGCGCAGACGTCCTGTTCATGGGCCACGTGCGCGCGGATGTCACTGAAGCCGGCACGGTGCGCGGGATCGAGTACACGGCGCATGAGCCGATGGCCCGCGCGGCCTTCGCCGCGGTCGTTCGCGACGCCGCGGCCGGGGCGGAGGTGATAGACCTCGAGGTGCGTCACAGCCTTGGGTACGTCCCGGCAGGCGGCATCTCGCTTCTCATCGCCGTGGCGACCGCGCACCGCGACGAGGCGTACCGCGTCTCGCGCGCGATCCTCGAAGGCATCAAGCGCGACGTTCCCATCTACGGGCGCGAGATCATCGATGAGGAGACGTCGCGGTGGAAGGTGAACCGGTAGCGGGACTGCCGCTCACCGCCCGTGCGGCGGGCGGTAGGCGGCCACCACCTCCGGGTTGGTCTCGAGGCGCGGACCGCCTATCAGCTCGACCGCGTCGGGGACGGCCGCGAACACCGCGGCAAGGCAGTCGGCGACCGCGGCAGGACTCCCCGGGACATTGATCACGAGCGACGACCCGCGGATCCCGGCGGTCTGACGCGAGAGGATCGCGGTGGGAACGAGGGCGAGCGAGGCCGCTCGCATTGCCTCGCCGAATCCGGGCAGCAGGCGCGAGCACGCCGCTTCGGTCGCCTCCGGCGTCACGTCGCGCGGCGCGGGACCGGTCCCGCCGGTCGTGATCACTAGCGGGCAGCGCTCTGTATCGCAGAGCTCCTCAAGGGCGCCGGTGATGGCGGGGATCTCGTCAGGCACCACCCGCGCCACGGTCTCCCACGGTGTCGCGAGCGCGGTCTGCAGCCACTGTTGCACCGCTGGGCCGCCGCGGTCGACGTAGGCGCCGCGGCTCACGCTGTCAGAGACGGTGAGGATGCCGACTCGCACCCTCATCACGGCTCGACGCCAAGGACGTCCTGTCCCGGCGCAGCGCCGCAACCGCTACGGTACTCGTTGTACTCGTCGAGCATCACGCGGAAGTCCTCCTCGCGAAGCGTCGCACCCTCCTCCGTCGCGGTCCTGAAGAACCGTTTGGGGAGCGTGTCCGCAGTCGGAGGGATGCCTTCGCGATGGTTGAAGGCGCGGGTTGCCTGGGTCACGCCGTTCGCGAACCGCTCGAGCCACTGCCGGTCGTACTCGAGACCGGTACTCCCGGTGATGAGCTCGCCAATCTCGTCCCACAGGTAGAAGTCGCGAAAGAACCGGCAGAGGATGAGGCAGTCGGAGAGCGCGGCACGGTCCTCGAAGTCGATCATGTGCGCCGCCTTTCCGGCGATCATCTCCTTCTCCACCTGCCCGGAGAGCTCGGCCTTGTAGAAGGTGCCACGAAGGTGACACGCTCCGCGAGCGGAGGTCGCGTAGGAGAGGGCCATACCCTTGAGGACGCGAGGGTCGAATCCGGCCGGCTCGAGCCCCTTGACGTGCACCGCGACGTCTTCGAGGTCGAGCTCCGCCGCGGCGTCCCTGATTCCGTCCGCGAGCAGGGCGCCAAACCCTTCGCGGTGCGCGATCATCCGGAAGAGCTCGGCCATCCGGTCGGGCTCGTTGTAGTCGATCGCGAAATCGCTCTTCCCGCGCTTGTACGCCTCCGCGGCAAACCCGGCGAGGTTTCCGGCGCTCATCGTGTCCATCCCGAGCCGGTCGCAGATATCGTTCAGCCACACGACTTCCTCAAGGCTGTCTATCTCGTTGATCCCGCCGAGCGCGTAGATGGTCTCGAACTCCGGGCCTTCTATCTCGAGCCCGGCGTGCCGACCGTTTCGCACGACGCTGTGCTTCGTACAGCGAAGGAAGCAGTGGGGGCACCCGGTCGCGCTGACGTCGAAGTTCGCGGCCATATAGTCTGCCGAAAGGTTCTCCCAGTGCTCGAACCGGCCGCGGGTCCAGTAGCGCGTGGGGAAGCATCCCTGCGTGTTGGTGACCTTGACCTGCATGGGGGTCCCCTGCGAGCGGTAGATCTCCGTCGCCGGGGTCTCCTTGCTCAATCGGGCGATCCGCTTGTTCACCTCCGCAAGAAGCTCCGGATGAGCCGTCTCACACCGTTGCGTTCCGCAGAAGACCATGCCCTTGACGTTCTTCGAGCCGAGCACCGCGCCCGACCCCCCGCGCCCGAGGCTTCTCCACCGGTCGGCCTTGATGCACGCGATCGCGGCCCGGTGCTCGCCGGCCGGTCCAATGGTAAGCGCCACGGCGTTATCCGGCGACGCGGCGAGCATCGCCGCCTCCGCGTCGTAGCACTCCATGCCCCAGAGCCTGGAGGCGTCCTCGAACGACACGCCGTTCTGATCGAAGCGCAGGTAGACCGGATCGCTCGAGGCGCCCTCGAGCACGAAGGCATCCACGCCGCACCCCTTCATCACCGGGGCGCCCTTCCCGCCGCAGTAGGACTCGAGGTATCCGCCGGTGGCGGGGCTCTTCGTGTAGACCCCGAACCGGGCGTGCCCCCAGACCTTCGTATCGCTCAGCGGCCCGGTCGCGATGATGAAGCGGTTCTCAGGCGAGAGCGCGTTGACACCGGCGGGATTCTCGCGCCGCAGCAGGTAGGTCCCAAGCCCCTTCCCCCCCAGGGTCGCGGCGAGGATCTCGTCAGGAATGCTCTCGTGCCGCGTCGTGCGGTTTTCAAGATCGACGATCAATACGCGGTTGTGGAATCCCTTCATGCGCTCCTCGCTTGCCGTGCCCCCGGCCGGGCAATCTCACCCTACGACGGAAGCCCGGTGCCGTCAAGGCGCACGCGGGCGCGCTGCGGGCGCAGCGGGGCGGCCCCTACGACACCATCGCCGCGGTCTTGTGCGGGCTCGCGCGGCCTTCGAGCACCGGCGGGCGGCGCTCGATCGCGGCGAGGCCGATCTCGATGTCTTCAGCCGCCTCCTGCGGCGTGAAGCAGCCCACGGTGACCATGTCGCAGGGCCGGATGGTCGCGAACGAGAAGGTGATTCCCACGAAGGGCGAGACCCTGCCGGCCGCCATCGGCTTGATCGTCATGACCGGCTTTCGCGCGTTCTGGATGACGCGGTGGATGTATTCGATCTCAACCTGCATGAGAAAGCCGGCGCAGTTGTAGATCTGGATGTAGGTCTCCACGTCGTAGTCGTTGGCGTCGGAATAGACGACGAGCTCCGGCATGTGGGCGGAGAGCCCGGGGATCATCCCGTGGTCGCGGATCATCGCGAGGTAGTCGGGAAGCCGGGGGATCGCGCCCGCGTTCTTGTTGACGAGCTGTTCGGTCGACGAGTGGTGCGGGAAGCAGAAGGTCGCGCCGTTACGCGCGCTCTCGGCGAATACCGCGTCGGCCTCTCTCCTGGCAGCCTCATTGTCGTCGACGTTGATGGGCGGGGTGTCTATGACGATGAGACGTTTGCCGGTCCGGTCCTCGGCGGCCATCCGCGCGTCGCAGAGCGCCGGGTTGCCGCGAAAGAGGCCCATGAGCGTATCAACCCCCGCATCGAGGAAGGTCTCGAGGATCGCGGCGATCGAGTCGCGCTCGGCGTGACGGTCGCGGATCATCGCGTCCGCCGCGGGGCTTCTGTGGCTGTAGCCGAGCACCCAGTTCGTGCCGATGATCA
>SKZO01000270.1 GCA_007127335.1 Spirochaetales bacterium
AATCAGTGTCATGCCGTGCCTCCTCTGTACAGGATTCGGGCGGTGACGACGCCGCCCACGAAGAACATCGCGAGCGCGATCAAGCTACTGACGCCAAGCTGGCTCACACCGCTCACGCCGTGGCCGCTCGGGCATCCGCCTGCCATGCGCGCGCCCACCATCGCGATCATGCCGCCGACGATCGAGTAGGCGATCCGTGTGCCCTTCTTCTCGCCGAACCGGTCAACCCACATCTGCGGCAATGCCTCCGCCTTGAAGGTCTTCGTGATCTTCGCGGCGAGGAAGGCTCCCACGCCTATTCCTATGACGAACAAGAGCTGCCAGTTGGGGAACGCGAGTCCCGTGAGCGATCCGTCGCGTACCTGGGCGAACTCCCAGTTGCTCAGGTCAAACCCCACGAGTTGCAGCACCCCGGTCGCCGCGCGTGGGAAGGTCGTCGACGTCCCAAAGAACTGCCCGGCGATCCCCACGCTCGCCGTCAGGAGCAGCCCGGCAAGCGCGCCGTACACGTACGGCCGGGCCTGTGAAGAAATCTTCATGGTATCCTCCGGTCTGGTAATGTTGGTGGAGAATATATGAATTGTAGTATATAGCGTCAAGCGTCTATAGCTGGAAGAGTGGCGTCGACCGGCGGAGCTTCGCGCTCCGCCGGTGGTAGTCCGTGCCGAAACCGGTTCGGGGTCAGTATTCCACGCTTAGTTGTTCCGCGGCCTGACGCAGGAGCGCCTCGCCGCCTGCTGCCTTCCACTGCTCGACGTAGCTATCCCAGTCGTCGAAGCTGCGCTCACCGAGCACAAAGGCGATCTCGTTCTGACCCGTGAACTCGCGCAGGTCGGCTACCCGCGCAGAGTCCAGGCTGAGCAGCATGTCGTAGTTCTCCCAGCGAGGCATCGCCTGGACTCTCTGATTCTGCTCGGCACCGGTCAGTCCGGGCTCATCGAGGAAGACTTCGTAGACGAGCGTGATGCCGAATCGCTGCCAGTCGCCCAGGGACGCATAGCGATCCTCCAGCGGCGAGAGTCTCGTGAAGACCTTCGTGCCGTCCTCTTCGTTGAACTGGTAAAACGTCTTCTCCGGCCAGATGTCGGGACCGCCGCCCTGGATCAGGTTTGCATAGCTCGGATTGGGGTAGGCGAATGCTTCCAGCGTGCGGGCGATTCTGCGAAGACGGTCAGGATTATCCGCGAGATCGGCCCGGAAGACGAACATCCCGTCCGGCGTGCCGGCCGGCCGCAGTCGTCCCCCTCTGCCGTCGGGCGCGGTGACCGGATCGATCGCATTCCACACGTCCTTGTACGCCAGATCGTTCTGGTTCCCCTCAACCATCTCGTTGACCAGGTTCCATCCCGGGTAGCGAACCATGCCGATTCTCCCGGCGATGCTGTACGCCTTGAACTCTTCCCAGCCGATTGTGTACCAGTCCGGAGAGAGGACACCTGCGTCGCGAAGCCGTTTCAGGTACTGCAGGAAGTCCCTCGTCGTTCCGTCGAGCATCGGGTGGTTGATTCGCCCATCGGCCACGTTGTAGCTCGGGTGACCGAACGCAGATCGCAGCTCCTCGAGCATCTGGAAGCCGCGGCCGGAACCCGCGCCACCCATGAACCACGTGTCATCGTCGCCGCTCTGGTTCGGATCTTCGTAGGTCACCGCCATCGCGTACTCAAAGAGATCCTCGGTTGTCTGCGGATGGTCCATCCCCAGGTAGTCGAGCCAGTCCTGGCGGATGAAGAGGCCCCAGTTGTTCGGGAAGATGGGGTATCGCGGGAATCCCACCCATTCATCGTCGTTGTACGACGCCCAGCGGGCATACGTTTCGGTCACGTAGTTGCGATACTGCGGCATGTACGGAAGCAGCTTGGCAGCGTTGAGCAGCTGGCCGCTCTCGTAGAGGATCTCCGCGAGGTCGCGCTGCGAGTACGGGATATAGGCCACTTCCGGCGCGTCGCCGCCGGCGAACCGGGCGGACAACGACGTCTGATGGTCTGCCGCGCTGTACGATTGCAGCGTGACGGTCGCGTTGTAGTTCTCCCTCAGGTATTCGGCGAGAGGGTCAGGATCCGGCAGCGGGGTGTTCACGAACCCCACGATCTGTGCCTCAAATGCCACCGGTATGGAGTTGTCCACGTACGCATACGCCGACTCGGGCATGGGCTGCGGCCGTTCCGGCAGCGCTTCCGGGAAGTCCCAATCGCTCCACGACTGCTCGGCGATCGGTTCGCCGGTTGGGGCTGCCGTCTCAGCTGTTCCGGCAGCGTATCCCCCCGTGGCCACGAGCGCCGCGAGCGCGGCCGCCATCAAGATGGGCCTGATTGCTCGTCTCATCGTTCTTCCTCCTCGTTTTGTTGCCGGCCTCTGCCGACGTCTCTTATTCCTTTACCGACCCGAGAAACACCCCGTGCACAAAGTATTTCTGCAGGAACGGGTAAAGCATGATCATGGGGATGATCCCGATGACGACCGTCGCCATGCGCATGGACACGGTGTCAACCCGGGTCATGTCCCCGAGTATGTCGATAGCTGCATCGTGGAAGTTGTCCGCCGTGATGAGATTGCGCAGCACCATCTGCAGCGGATGGAGGTTGCGTCGGGTAACGAAGACCAGCGCGTCGAACCATGAGTTCCAGTGGTTGACGACCGCGAACATCCCTACCGCCGCGAGCGCAGGTTTCGCGAGCGGTATCGCGAGAAACAGGAGCTTCTGTGTGTGGGTCGCGCCGTCGATCTCCGCCGACTCGAGCAGGCCGTCCGGCAGGTTCTCTATGAACACTTTCACGACGAGTAGACCAAACGCGTCGGGGAGCATTGGCAGCACGTACACCCAGAAGTTGTTCAGGAGTCCGAGCCTCCGCATGACCAGGTACCGGGGTATGAGGCCTCCGGTGAACAGCATCGTGAAGATGATGAGCATCAGAAGCGTGCGACGGCCGGGCAACGTTCGTACCGACAGTACGTAGGCGCCGAGAACCATGATAACGAGTGAGAGCACCGGTCCAATCGTGCTTCTCGCCACCGATATCGCGAATGCGTTCCAGATAGTGGGGTTTCGCAGGATTCGCTGGTATGCACCCAGCGTAGGATGGCGCGGTACGATGACGAAGTAGTTCCGGCTGATCAGCTCCGGCATGGAGGTCAGCGACACACCCACGACGTAGAGCAGCGGGAACAGCGCGGAGATGCTCACTACCAGCGCGACGAAGAAGATCACGATCTGATAGGTCAACTCGGACCCACGGGGCTTCAGTCCCATCTACCAGATCCCCCTTCCCGCGAGCCTTCGGGATACCGAATTGCCTATGACGATCAGGATGAGGCCCACCACCGACTGGAAGAGTCCGACGGCGATGCCCACGCCGAACTGGAATCGGCCCAGACCCACGCGTACGACCCAGGTCTCGATGACATCCGCAACCTCGAACACGGCCTCGTTGTAGAAGATCAGGATCTGCTCGCCGCCTGCTCGCAGGATGTTCCCTATGGTAAGCGTCAGGACGAACGCGATAACCGGCAGAATGCTCGGTATCGAGATATGTCGTATGCGTTTCAGGGGTCCCGCACCGTCAATGACCGCAGCCTCGTATAGCCCGGGATCGACATTGGTGAGAGCGGCCATGTACAGGATCGATCCCCAACCCATGCTCTTCCAGATGTCGGAGCCGATCAGGATGGGCCTGAACCAGCCGGTGCTCAGGAGAAACTCCACTCGCTGGAATCCCAGCGCGGCCAGCAGGTTGTTGATCAGGCCGCTGCCGGTTGAAAACAGCGCGAAGACCAGGCCGTAGAGGACCACCCAGGAGAAGAAGTGCGGCAGGTAGACGAGCGTCTGCGCGACGCGCTTGAACCGCACCCAGACGAGATCGTGGAAGATGATGGCAAGGATGATTGGCGGAGCGAATCCGAACAGCAGCCGCAGGAGGCTGATCTCGATCGTGTTCCGGATGGTCCGCACGACGTTCGGGTTCGCGAAGATCATGCGGAAGTTGTCCAACCCTACCCAGGGGCTGGCCCAGACGTCCTGGCCCACCCGCATTTCCTTGAAAACGGCGATGAATCCCAGCGAGATGTCCCAGTACCGGAAGATGATGTAGACGAGTGCGACGGGCAGGAAGAGGAGGTAGAGCTCGGCATGACGCTTCATCCGCTCCCAGAGTCCGCGAGGCACGAGCTCCTGTAGTGTCCCCGATTTCTTGGCGGTAACTATTTCCCGCATACGCACCAACGGTATCACGCGTCTTTCCGCTGCGGTAGAGTACGGCGGTATCGATTTCGCTCCGGCAGGTACCCGAGTACCGGGTCGTCAGCGTGAAGTACCTGGTTCAGCGCCCCCGGACCGACGCCAGAACGCGATTCACGTGCCGCTTCGCATGTACCCTGTCCGGTACGCCGAGCTTGCTGTAGATCACGCTGATCCGGTTCTTCACGGTCTGCTCTGCGACGAAGAGCCGCTCGGCGATCTCATGGTTGTCGTGGTCCATCATCAACAGGTGCAGCACCTCCGCCTCACGCATCGTCAGCGAGTCGAAGCACGACATCAGGTAGTTGAGCTCCCCCTGGTACTTCGTGTCCGCCTCCTCCATGGCGCGGGTGCCTTCCTCCGCACGGCGGACAAGCTTGTATCCCACGGATGAAGAGACGAAGAAGTTCCCGTTGTGAACCGCTTTGATGCTGGTGATCAGGTCGGCCGGTGAAATATTCTTCAGGATGTACCCCAGCGCACCGTTGTTGAGCGCATCGAGGACGTACTGGTCGTCGTCAAACGTTGTCAATATCAGGATCTTGACGTCCGGATACTGCTCCACGATGATGCGCGTCGCCTCCACGCCGTCCATCACCGGCATCCTCACATCCATGAGGACCACATCGGGTCGGAGCGACGCGACCATGGAGACTGCCTCTCTGCCATCAGCCGCCTTTCCGACGACGTGCAGGTCGTCCTTGCCGCGGCCCGTCAGGATGATCTCGATACCGGAGGCAAAGAGCTCCTGGTCGTCAACTATGAGTACCTTGATCCGCCCCATCGAGGCCTCCCCTTCGGAATGGAATCTTCACCACCAGCTCGAACCCGGCATCGAGTCCTCCAGCGCGCAACGTGCCTCCGAACTCTCGTAGACGCTCACGCAGTCCCTTCAAGCCTATACCTTCTTCGATCTCGGTGTCCGCCGCGACGCCCGTCCCGTTGTCCCGTACGTTGACCCGTATTTCCTCGTCCGAGCGCCAGAAAAAGACGGACACCGTGGTCGCTTCTCCATGGCGAAACGCATTGGTCAGGGCCTCCTGGACGAGGCGAAACAGGAGAGTGTCGAGCCGGTGCCCGAGACTCAAGGGTATATTGCCTCTGTTCACCTCCACGGATATGCCGGTGGCACCCTCAAACGCCCTCGTCAGGCGGTAGATCGCATCCAGTCCCTTCGGGTCCGGGCGCTCCATGGAGCGCATCCTGTGAAGCGTCTGGCGGATGTCCGTGAGTGCATGGTCACTCTGCTCTCCCACTCGGTCAAGGACCGCTGCGAGTGCGTCCGGATCGTCTTCCAGCAGGATCTTCCCGGCCTGCATCATGACGATGACGTTCGTGAGCGTGTACCCAATTGTGTCGTGCAACTCGGCGGTAATCCGGTTGCGCTCCTTCTCTGCCGACTCCGACTCCAGATTATCCGCGTACGACTGGAATGCGATGTTCGCCGTCGAGAGATTCGCCGCGGTCGACTCCAGATTCCGGATGGTCCGTACGTGCGCGACAATCTGCTCTCGGTACCTGTCGAGAACGGTGATTCCGGCGATCAGCATTGCGACACTCGCCCCGTAGTGCACGGAGAACACCAGCGATGAAGCGGTAGTCGTGCGCAAAGCGTGGTGAAGCGTGAGCAGCATGAGGGCGATGGTACACCCGGCTGCCATCACGATTCGGGGATGACCCTCGTCATACTGGATGATCTCCAGCAGGAGCGGCAGCGTCAGAAAGACTGAGAGAACGACGTCGTTCGTGCCGAGCAGGTTGAGCGCGATCAGGATGAGCACGAGACGGAGGGTGACGATAAACCGGAACACCGTGACTCGCCGAATCGCGAACGCGATTGGCTCGAGTGCGGCGGCGAGGCCGACGGCGAGCACGAACTCCTCCCGGTACATCGTCGGTCCTGGACCGGCCGGCAGCATCGCCGCCACGATAACCCACAGATGGAGCGCCAGGGACACGGCCAGTCCAACCAATGGAAACGATCGGCGGCTGAAGAACGCGACCAGCACGGGTACCGCTGATCCGAAGGATCCCGAAATCCTGACCATCTGCTGAGAAACCTATTGGTATATGAACTCCATGTCCATGGTGCCCCGCATCACCCAATCCACGTACAGTGTCGCCGACCAGCCGTAGTCGTGGATGACCTGGTGTATCCACTGATCCGGGTCGCAGCTCCCCTTGCGAAGCAGCTCCGGCGACGGGCGGACGCCTTCATCATCATAGT
>SKZO01000305.1 GCA_007127335.1 Spirochaetales bacterium
CCCGCGCGAAGCGCGTCGCGCAGATCCTCCTCGCGCTGCCCCACCCGCACGACGTCCACCGGAGTGGGCCTGAAGGCCGCCTCCACCGGCTCGTGGAGCGCGGGGTTTCCCGTCACCGCGATGCGGGTTTCGGTGGGGCCGGTCCCGCCCATCGCGAGGAGCGTGGGCAGGATGCTCATCGCCGCGATGAGGAAAGGACCAATGATCGTGATGACGATGAACGCCTTGTTCGCCGCGGTGAGCCGGAACTCCATGCGGGCGACGCGAAGCATCTTCGCGCTCAGTGCGGGTTCAGCCACGGGTGCCTCCTGGTTCGCCCGCGAGAGAGTCGTCCGGTTCGCGGGTACCGCCAAGCTCGTCCACGAAGATCTTGTGGAGCGACGGCAGGACGACTTCGAACCGACGAACCGAGACGCGCCCGGCGAGGGCGGCGAATACCTCGTCGGCTTCGTGCCCGTCCGCGAGCTCGATCTCCGCCCAGCGAGGATACCGCGTGAGACTGGCTACCGCAGGATGTTCCGTGAGGTACTCGATCTCGCCGTCGAACTCGACGGCGACCGTGCGGTGGCCGTAGCGCGCCTTGATCTCTGCGAGTCTGCCGTCCACGAGGGTGCGCCCCTTGTCGAGGATGAGCACGCGATGGCAGATACGTTCGGCCTGCTCCATGTTGTGCGTGGAGAAGAGCACGGCCTTGCCGGCGCGGTTGAGGTCGATCACCGCTTCGCGCAGGACGTCGGTGCTCACCGGATCGAGCCCGGAGAACGGCTCGTCCAGGAAAACGAACTCCGGGTCGTGGATGACCGCGGCGATGAGCTGGACCTTCTGCGCCATGCCCTTGGAGAGCTCTTCGATCTTGCGGCCCTTCCACTCGGTGAGGCCGAAGCGCTCGAGCCACTCGTCGGCCCGCGGCTCGGCGACGGCACGCCCCACGTTCTTCAGCGACGCGAGGTAGAGGAGCATATCGCCCACGGTGACCTTGCCGTAGAGCCCGCGCTCCTCGGGCAGGTAGCCAATGCGGTTCTTGTCCTGCTCCGTGAGCGGCGAGCCGCGGAAGCTGATCGTGCCCGAGTCGGGCGCGATGATGTTCATGATCATCCGGATCGTCGTCGACTTGCCGGCGCCGTTCGGTCCGAGCAGGCCGAAGATCTCGCCGGATGGGCTCGTAAAGGAGAGCGAGTCGACGGCGAGCGTCCGTCCGTAGCGCTTGGTGATGTGTGAGACTTCGAGCACGGCGTCCTCCGGCAGGTTTCGGCCAACCTACCAAATGTTCGGTTGTCAGCCAAGCGCCGCGGCGACCTCCTTCATCTGCTTCCGGATGGGGATGTTCTGCGGGCACTTGGGCTCGCAGACGCCGCACTGGATGCAGTGCTCGGCGGAGAGCCCAGTGATCTTCTGCGGCGACCAGGCGGCGTGGAAGCCTTCCTCGCTGAGCTTCGAGTAGGCGTCCTTCGCCTCCTCGGTAAGCCCCCAGACGCGGTGCCAGTTCATGAAGCGGAAGTTCTCCGGGATGTTCACGTCGTTCGGGCACGGCATGCAGTACCCGCAGGCGGTGCAGTAGAGCTCGGTAAGGCGTCGGTTCTTCTCAAGGATCCTCCTGATCTGCTCGCGTTCGGCATCACTCATCCGGGTGGTGTGTTCGGCCGACGCGACGTTCTCTTCGATCTGCTCGAACGCGTTCATCCCGGAGAGCGCCACCGTGACCCCCGGCGTATCCCAGACGTAGCGAAGCGCGAGGTCCGGCAGCCGCAGCGCCTCGAGGCCCTCCCCGGGGAGCGCCACCGATCCCGGCACGCCCAACCGTCCCCCGGCGACCGGACCCATGATCGTGACGCCCATGCCGGCCTCCGCGGCCGCGGTGATCGCCGGCATGTTGTGGTCGTCGAGGAAGTTGTACTGCACGAGCATCCCGGCGAACTCGCCGGTCCCTACGAGCCGGACGATGCCGTCGGCCGTATCATGGCTCGAGAAGCCGACGTGGCGCACGAGTCCTTCGGCCTGTGCCCGGCGCGCCGCTTCGAGCGCGTAGCCGGGCCTGCTCACGTGCTCCTCGAAGGCGTCCCACCGCAGCCCGTGAAACAGGATGAGGTCGATGTAGTCCATGTCGAACCGTCCGAGCTGTTCTTCGAGCTGGCGCCGCCATTCGCGGCCCACGGAGTTCTTGATGTCGTTGCTGGGGATCTTCGTCACGACGAAGAGCTTCTCACGGTCATACCCCTTGATCGCCTTTCCCACGGCCACTTCGCTCGTTCCGTTGATGTAGCCCCGGGCGGTGTCGATGTAGTTGATCCCCAAGTCTATCCCGCGCCGCAGGAGCGGGACCGCCTGCTCGTAGTCGCAATTGCCGTCTTCCAGCGTGGGCAGGCGCATCGCGCCGAATCCGAGCATGGAGACATCGCGCCCTGTTGATCCGTAGGGTCTGTACTTCATTGATCGTCCTTCGTTGATGGTTTCTCTCAGTATAACAGGTCTGCACCGATGTGTCGGCACAGCTTGTGGCACGGCTTGTGGCACAGCTTGTGGCACAGCTTGTGGCACGGCCTGTGGCACAGCTTGCGCCCGCAGGCTTGCGCCTGTCGCCTGACGCGGCGATACTGAGCCCATGACACATGACGTAGCGGTTGTTGGAGCGGGGATCGCGGGGCAGGTGTGCGCGAATTACCTCGCGCGGGACGGGCTTGACGTGGTGATGATCGAGCAGAACCACCACGCCGGGGGCAACATGTCCGGCTTCACGCGCAACGGCTTCACCTTTGACGGTGGCGACCAGTCGTTCGAGAGCCTGGGGATCGTCCTGCCCATCCTGGGAGACCTGCTGGGAGTGGGGCCCGACGACTTCGTCAAGGCGCGCTACCGGATGGTGTCCGACGACTTCGACTTCTTCATAGACTCGCCGGCACAGGTGGAGGAGGAGCTTCGCCGCGCCTTTCCGGACGAGCCGGGTATCGCGCCGCTGTTCCGGGAGGTCAAGGAGGTCTCCCGGTTTCTGAGCGAGAACTACGATCCGTGGGACTTTCCGCTCCTCAACGATACGGGCCCGGGGAGCGCTCGTCGCATCGCGCCGTGGCTGCCAAAGCTCAGGAAGTGGTCGACCTTCCGCTACCGGGAGAAGGCGTGCTCGGTGATCGAGAACCCGGGTCTCAGGAGATGGTTCACCCAGGTGGGCTACTACCGGATGCCCTACCTCTTCTTCGCGGGGTTCTGGCACATCTGGTCGTACGACTACTGGTACCCGGTGGGCGGGATGCAGCACCTGCACGATTCGCTCACGAGGCGGTTCGTGGAGCACGGCGGGACGGCGAGGTTCAACACGGAGGTGGAGCAGATCGACGTCGATCCGTCGACCGGTCTTGCGACCGGCGTGATCACGAGTGAGGGCGAACGGATCGAGGCGAAGAAGGTCGTCTACGCCGGCGATTACCGCAGACTCGTGGACTCGGTCCTGGGTCCGGAGCACTTTCCCGCGCGGTTCGTCGACCGGATCCGCTCCGCGCGGCTGACCGAGGAGATCCTCACCGTCTACCTGGGACTCTCATGGAGCGACGACGAGCTCAGCAACATCCTTGGCGGGGCGCAGCACCCCTTCTACTTCCCCAACTACGACGTCATCTTCCCGCAGCCGGACTCGCCGGCAGACGTCCACCGCACCATGTGGGTCGCGCTCAATCACTTCGGCAAGGAGAGCCCCTCGGCCCCGGCGGGCAAGTCGGCGCTCACCCTCCAGACCTACAGCTCCTTTCCCTGGCAGGACCACTGGCGGAACGGGAGCGGCTCGCACCGCCGGACGCCGGAGTATCGGGCGTTCAAACAGGAGGTGGGGATGGAGCTTGTGCATCTCGCAGAGCGCCTCGTCCCGGGGCTTCGCGACCGCATCGAGTACATGGAGGTGGGAACGCCCCTGTCGAGCGAGCGGTTCTCGCGGAACACCAACGGCTCGACCGGGGGCTGGTGCTACGACGACCAGGTCTCGCCGCTGTGGCGCTTTCCGTCGCTCAACCGGATCAAAACCCCGGTGGCGAATCTGCTGTGCGCGGGGCACTACGCGCTGTGGCCCGGCGGGGTGATCTCCGCCTCGCTGTGCGGGCGGATCGTGGCAAATCTCGTCCGGGGCAGACTGCCGCTGAAGCGGCTGCGGTCGCCGGTGAAAGCCGGATAGTCCGGCGCGGTCACCCCGCGATCGGCCCAATCCGGTCAAGGATATCCATCAGCCCCGCTGCGTCGGGATACGGCGAGACGTAGTCGGCCGCCGCCGCGGTCACCGCAGTCGCGTTCGCCGGGCAGGCGAAGAATCCGGCCTCTTCGCGCAGCGGAAGGTCGCCCTCCGTATCGCCTATCGCGGCGACTTCCTCCCGCGAGACGCCGAGCTCGCTCATCAGATGACGCAGGGCGCTGCCCTTCGTGACACCTCGCAGCGAGATGTTGAGGTAGTAGTGGCTCGCGGAGATCTCGACCGGGTCGTCGTCGTAGCGGCCGGCGAACCGCCTGACCTCATCGGCGAGGAGCGGGATCCGCGAAGGGTCCGCGCTGAAGACGCTCAGGTGCGCCTCCTTGCCGAACTGGTAGACGGTCTCGGGGTAGCGGTGGAGCAGGTCGCTCGTGATGAAGTGGCGGATTTCGTGGAGCTCGTCGAGCTTCGCGTCGGTCACCCCGGGCCCGTAGACGGAGCGGTTGTCGTGGAGACTGTAGAGCACGGCACCGCTCTCGCAGATCGCCGGCACCCGCACGTCGAGCAGCTTCAGGAGCACCTCCACGTACGGCTGCGGACGCCCCGTGCAGAGGGTGAAGGGCCGCTCGGCATGACCGGCGCGGACGCGGCCGGCGAGCGAGGCGAAGGCTTCGAGGTCCCAGGCGGCCGACTCCTCCGGGGCGAGACAGCCGTCAACATCGGATACGATCAGTTTGCAGGTCACGCCGGCCATCGTAGTGCAGATGACGGGGAGCGCCAAGCGCCGCTGACAAGCCGCTGACCAGCCGCGTGACAACGAATCGAGTCCGCGGTACGATGAGACATGCTCTACGTACACCGAACTGACGAGGGGATCTTCATAGCCGACCCGACCGATTCATCAGGCGCGCTGCGCCCGTGCGCGGTCGAGTGGGACGCGATCTTCCGCGCCGGCGACCCGGTCGCGATGCTCGAGAAGGCGGCCGGCGCCCGGGATGCGCGTGGCGACGCCGCGCAGGCCGGCGCGGGTGTCCCCGGGAAGCGGGCGCTGCCGCTCGTGGACCGACAGGAGGTCTGGGCCGCGGGGGTGACCTATTTCCGAAGCCGCACCGCGCGGATGGAAGAGTCCGAGACCGCCGGGGGCGGAAGCTTCTACGACCGGGTCTACGAGGCGGCACGGCCGGAGCTCTTCTTCAAGGGGAATGCGCGGACCGTCGTCGCGCCCGGACGGCCGGTGCGGATCAGAGCCGACGCGACGTGGAACGTGCCGGAGCCGGAGCTCGTGCTCGCCGCGAATGCGGCCGGGCGGATCATTGGCTACACGGCGGGCAACGACATGAGCTCGCGCGACATTGAGGGCGAGAACCCGCTCTACCTGCCGCAGGCGAAGGTGTACGACGGGAGCTGCGCGCTCGGGCCGGTGCTCGTGCTCGCTGACTCGCCGCCGGACAAGCCCACGACGATCCGCCTTGAGATCACCCGCGACGGGAGCGTCGTATTCGCCGACGAGACGACGCTCGCGGAGCTCAAGCGCGACCCGGAGGAGCTCGTCTCGTACCTCTTCCGGGACCAGACCTTTCCGGACGGCTGCTACCTCATGACCGGGACGGGGATCGTCCCGGACGATTCGTTCAGCTTGCGACCCGGCGACGAGGTCTCCATCCGCCTGGGCGACCTTCCGCCACTCGTCAACACGGTCGAACAGGGAGGCGCGGTATGACATTGCAGGGAACACAGATCATCGCGAGTGAGTTCAAGGCCACCGGGACCGACCAGGTGCGTGCCGTCTCGCCCATCGACGGCGAGACGCTGCCCACGAGCTTCGCGCAGGCGACGCCGGACGAGGTGACCGCCGCGGCCGCCGCGGCGCAGGAGGCATGGCCGGCGTTCCGCAGGACCGACCCGGCAACCCGGGCGGCCCTCCTGCGCAGGATCGCGCAGGAGATCGAGGCGCTCGGCGACGAGCTGATCGAGCGGGGCCGACTCGAGACCGGGCTTCCGGCCGCGCGCCTCGAGAGCGAGCGCGGGCGAACCTGCGGCCAGCTCCGGATGTTCGCCGAGCTCATTGAGGAAGGGTCCTGGGTCGACGCGCGGATCACCACCGCGATGCCGGACCGCACCCCCCTGCCCCGCCCGGACCTTCGGCGTATGCTCGTCTCGCTTGGGCCGGTGGCGGTCTTCTGCGCGAGTAACTTCCCGCTCGCCTTCTCGGTCGCGGGGGGAGACACGGCGAGCGCACTCGCCGCCGGCTGCCCGGTCGTCGTGAAGGCGCACAGCTCGCACCCGGGGACCG